>CALLME010000047.1 GCA_938007945.1 uncultured Caulobacterales bacterium | reverse complement strand
GGCAAGTCTTATTGAGGCGCATGACATTGATATCGTGCATGCTCGCTCTCGCGCACCTGCCTATCCGGCTAAGTGGGCGGCGCGTAAAACGGGCGCGCATTTTCTCACGACTTACCACGGGATTTATAATGCGGGGAATGCCCTGAAACGACACTATAATTCAGTCATGGCGCGCGGCGACTTGGTCATTGCTAATTCGGAATATACCAAAGCCCATATTATAAAAGAACACGGCAAAGCGGCGGATCGGATTATAGCTATCCCGCGCGGCGTAGATTTGACTCAATTCACTATAGATATACCGCAAGTGCGTATTGCCGCCCTGCGCGCCCATTGGGGCGTAGAACCATCAGACCGTGTGCTGCTTTTGCCAGGGCGGCTTACCCGCTGGAAAGGTCAAGATATAGCGATTAAAGCGATGAACGGTATAAAAGGCATCACCCTGGTTATCCAAGGCGACGCGCAAGGGCGGGACGCTTATGTGTCTGAGCTTAAGTCGCTTATCGCACAAACGGATGCACGCATTCTCATTGCACCGCCGCATAGCGACATGGCCGCAGCTTATGCGGCCAGTTTTGGCGCGCTTTCTGCGTCCACGGATCCCGAAGCCTTTGGCCGCGTTACGGCAGAGGCCTGCGCCATGGGGGTGCCCGTAATTGCCACGGCACATGGCGGTTCTCTTGAGATTTTAGACGGCGGGATCGGGAAGCCGCCGCTCGGTTTATTTGCTAAACCCTCCGATATTGAGAGTTTGCACGACCAAATCACGACTTTAAGCGCTATGCGTCCTGACCAAGCCACAGCTTTTGCCGCGCCTGCGCAGGCTCGCGCGCGCAGTAAATTTACGAATCAGGCTATGTGCAGCGCAACTTTAGACGTTTACAGGCGTCTTATATCCGAATAAGCGCCAATTACAGGCGCGTAAGACTTGAAAATTAGGCTAATTTAGCCCATATCAGTGCTCGCTTGAAACAATATAGGAGAATTCAGCATCGCTAGACGTCCAATGGCTGCCGCCCCTGCTCAAAAGGCAAAAGGCCCCCGCATTAATCGGGATATTACTGACCCCAAAGTCCTTCTCATTCTAGAAGACGGAGAAAAAAAAGGCGTGGTCGACCTTGATGTTGCCCTTGCCGCCGCGCGCGCTGCGGGGCTTGATTTGGTCGAAGTTGGGCCTGGCAAAACCCCTGTCTGTAAAGTGCTGGACTACGGTAAACTTCGCTTTGAGAACCAAAAGAAGAAAGCGGCCAACCGCAAAAATCAGCGCACACAAGCGCTAAAAGAGATTAAGATGCGGCCCAATATCGACACCCATGATTACGGTGTCAAAGCAAAAGCTATGCAAAAATTCTTTGACCGCGGGGATAAGGTGAAGGTCACTATCCGTTTTCGGGGTCGTGAAATGGCGCATATGGACCGCGGCACAGATTTGCTTGAACGTGTCCGCGAAGATTTTGAAGATATCGCCAAAGTCGAATTTGCCCCAAAAACCGAAGGCCGGATGATGGTCATGGTGCTCGCGCCGAAATAGGATAAGCTACGCTGACTGTGTCGTAAAAACCGTCCATAGAGACGGTTTTTTCTATGTTGATATAATTTCAAATTTTCAAACTTAATTGTGAATTGCCTTTTTTTCTTATCTGATTTTAAATCATGAAAACAGAGGGACTTGATGCATGAAACTTCTAAATTCGATGATGGCGGGCTTTGTCAAAGTCGGACAACTCACGATTATTGATGCAGATGGCAAAGCCCATGTGCACGGTCCTGGTGGACAGCCATCAGCCACGATACGTCTGACGGACAAAACGCTTTACCGCACGCTATTTCTTAATCCCGAGTTACGCGCTGGCGAAGCCTATATGGACGGGACGCTGATCTGCGAAGGCGGTGGTATACGAGATTTGCTCGAGGTCTTTGCCTATAATCGCGACGGCCTTAGAAAGCACCCAGGACAGAAAGTCCTCAAAAGCTGGCTGAAGAAAATTCGCCGCTATCATCAGCGTAATGTGACGTCTGCCTCTCGTAAAAATGTGCAGCATCACTATGATCTTTCCAATGACTTTTACCACTTATTCCTAGATGAGGATTTACAATATAGCTGCGCCTATTGGCCCCGCAAAGACATGACGCTGGAGCAAGCGCAAGAGGCAAAGAAGGCTCATATTGCGGCAAAGCTCAATCTCAAACCGGGCGACCGTGTGCTGGATATTGGCTGCGGCTGGGGCGGCATGGTAATTTATTTGGCGCAAAACTTTGATGTAAATGTTGTGGGCGTCACTCTCTCTGATGAGCAGCACGCGCTCGCGGTGAAACGCGTTCAAGAGGCAGGCCTAACAGATAAAGTTGATATACGCCTTCAAGACTACCGTGATGTAAACGGGCCGTTTGATGCGGTGGTGAGCGTGGGCATGTTTGAACATGTCGGCATTGCCCATTACCTAGAGTACTTCTCCAAAATACGAGACGTACTGACAGATGACGGTTGCGCGTTGGTGCATTCTATTGGCCGCAAAGGTGGGCCGGGCACAACTGGCGCGTGGATAAGGAAATATATTTTCCCTGGCGGTTATTCTCCCGCTCTGTCGGAGACATTTGCCGAGATTGAAAAATCAGGGCTATGGGTCACGGACTGTGAAATCCTGCGCCTGCATTATGCTGAAACTTTGCTGGAATGGGATAAGCGTTTTCAAGCCAACCGCGATAAAGTCATAGAGATGTTTGACGAAAAATTTGCGCGCATGTGGGAATTTTATCTCATCGTCTCAGAGTTTTCCTTCCGCCACGGGAAACATATGAATTTCCAAATTCAGCTGTCCAAAGACGTAAACGCGCTCCCTATGGCACGGAATTATATGAATGAGGCCGAGCGAGCATTATCATAAATTACTAAGCCTTCGCTTCTAACGCGCGGCGGGTACTAATCCATTCAGGATCAATATTGAGGCGTTTGGAGATTTTATCTTCTGCGTTTAGCAATCGCCAAAACGGCGCAACCTCAGATTCGGGTAAACCGTCTGCGAGGTCTTCAAGCGCAGCCTCCGCGCTCATGCGAATAAAAATGGAGGTCGAGACAGGGCAAGCCGCGTCGCAGTGGTGCTGTCTTGCAAGGCGGTTGCGCATCGCTTGTATCGTTCGCGTTTCGCCAAAGGGAATTTTGCGAATGTAATTGTCGACAATTTGCGGGGTTGCGACAAACATCATTTGCCCCGCTTTAATGCCAGCAAAATCATGCTCAAGCCGCACTTTTTTCTCAGATTTCTTGCGGCACATTTTTTCACGTGAAGACGGTTTTAATTTTTTGCTGCTCATGACATCATACTCCTCTTTGCTTAAAAGATAGACCAGTCAGAGGTTAAAAAAAACATCCCAAAAATTTCAAGTCAATTATAAGGGGTTAGAATAGACCTATAAAAAAAAGCGCCCCGTGAAGGACGCTCTTTCAATCATATTATGTTTTAAGCTTACGCTTTAACCGTATGCGGCGCGCTCGCGTGCTTTTTAGCCGTCTCAACCAATGAGGCAAAAACCTCTGGCTCATTGCCAGCCATGTCAGCAAGGATTTTACGGTCGATTGTAATACCCGCTTTGTTAAGGCCGTCCATGAAACGGCCATATGTCATGCCGTGCAGGCGCGCAGCCGCATTGATACGCTGAATCCATAGCGCGCGGAACTGACGCTTTTTCAGCTTGCGGCCGATATAAGCGTACTGCCCCGCTTTTTCGACAGCTTGGTTAGCAATACGGAATGTGTTTTTACGGCGACCGCGGTAACCCGAGGCGGCGTCTGTGATTTTCTTGTGGCGGGCGTGTTTGGTAACGCCGCGTTTTACGCGTGACATAGTCTACTCCAAAATTCGTTGTGTAAGATGTGATCGGTGGCTCAGATTAGCCGCCGATATTAGCCATTAGGCATGAATGATTTTTTGATGCGCTTTGCGTCGCAATCTTTCAGCACTGTTGTGCCGCGTAGTTTACGAATTTGGTCGTTTGTACGCTTAATCATACCGTGGCGTTTACCCGCTTGGCCGGCTTTCACCTTGCCTTTAGCGGTAATTTTGAAGCGCTTTTTCGCGCCTGACTTGGTCTTCATTTTTGGCATTTCGGTCTCCTATAATAGGCCTTAGAGTGAAGTGCTCCGCGGCCAGCCTTTGAGCAAGCAGGCATGCCTTTCGCCCACATTGCTGCGTTTCCCATCAGGGAAGAGCGGCTTATAGCGCCCTAGTCGGTGATTGCAAGTCTGTTTTCACAGGTCTAAGGTCTGCCTTTAGATGATAATGGGACAAGGGAGAGGCACATGACAGCCCTAAAGATTTTTGCGCTGCTAAATGGCGGTTTTTATGTGCTTTACGGTCTGTTTGGGGCCTTTATGCCACAATCTATGCTTAAGCTCATGGGGTGGACGGCTAGTCAACTTGGCCTGCACCAAATTCGCGCGGTTTCTCTCGCTATGACATCTATAGGGCTCATTATCGTGGCGGGCGCGCTGCGGATGACAGATCTCGTACCGCTGACGCTGGCGATTATATTGCTTACGATGGGGTTTCTGACAGGTCGCATACTTGGGATTGTCTTGGATGGGGCTGGCCCGCAGCAAACCTATCTCGAAATTGGTATTGAGATGGTCGTGATTGCGCTGGGAATATTTCTTATCTCGCGTATTGGCGGCGCGGCTTAGGCCGACCATAACACATTAAAAGTCCAAATCACGATAGTGCCGCGGGGGCAGAAACCCTGCGAGGCGGTCAGCGAGGAGGGGTTGCACGCTGGGGCGCGATTTCAGTTTTTGATACCAATCCCGCAGTTCTGGCCAATCGCGCCAACGGATTTCGCCGATAAAATCAAGACAGGAGAGATGCGCTACGCCTGCGACATCAGCGAGGCTAAAATGCCGTCCCGCCAAATAGTCGCGCCGTTCAAGCAGCCATGTGAGATATTCGAAATGGCGGTGCATGGCTTCACGGCCCGCGCGCAGGGTCGGCGGATGAGCAGGCTCAGTCGGAAAGATCACCTTCTCAACGCGTTCATGTAAGATATAGCTGTGTACGTCGTCACTGAAACGCATATCAAGCCAGTCACACAGGCGTCGTGCTTCGGCGCGCTCAATCGGATCATCTGGCATAAGGCGCGCTTTCGGAGCCGTATCGCTCATATATTCACAAATTGCGCGCGCTCCAACAATCAGGATTGTCCCGCGCGAGGTCACATCAGAGAGCGCAGGAGGAGTCCCTTCGGCACAGAGCTTGATGAAGTCCTCTTCTGGCGCCCATGGGTTGACGGCCTCAAGTTTAAATTTGAGCTTGGCCTCTGACAGCGCAATCCGCGCCTGACGCGAAGCGGGGTCGAGGGGAAAATGATAAAGCACGCGCATCGACGACTTGTAGCAAAGCTATAGGTAATGAAGCGTTAAGGCCGTGTTTTTTTGGCGGGCTTAAGCGCCAGTGGCCATTTGCAAACGTTCAATAAGCTCTGAATTGACCGTTCCAGTCTCAGACAGATTGTTATTTTTCTGAAAATTCATGATGGCGTTTTTGGTTTTAGGGCCAATCGCGCCGTCGGCTTTACCGACCGCATAGCCAAGCTCATTCAGCAGGGTTTGCGTTTGCATGACTTGGGCTTTTGCCGCGGAATTGTTTGCGACTTGCGACGGCTTCGCCCAAGGGACATTGTTAAATATACCGTTGGCTTCTTCATCTATGCGCGAGGGCGTAAAGGCGGCGATACGCGTATCCGCACGCGTCACTTGATCCTCGCCAAGTGTTTTACGCAGCACACCCACGCGGCCCGCGGCCATTTGGTCGCCTTGTGCGCCTGCTACAGAGTACCAGACGAGCGCGCTTTCCATATCTTGAGGGAGACCTTGACCGCTTTCAAATAGGACGCCTAAGTTAAATTGGCTGTCCACAACCCCGCGCTCAGCCGCTTTTTCAAACCATTTCGCTGCCGTGGGCATGTCCACTTCGACGCCGCCGCGCCCTTCAGCGTGATAAAGCGCAAGGTCATGCATGGCGATACGGTTGCCGCCGCGTGCTGCGCGCTCGGTCAACTGACGCGCCGTTTTAGCGTCTTGGCCCACGCCTTGACCTGTTTCGTATAGTTTGGCGAGACGGTAAAGCGCAGCAGGTTGCTCTTGGTTGGCGGCGGCGCGTATAAGCGCTACACCGTCCTCAAGTGCGCCGTTCTCAATCTTAGAAAGACCCAGCTGTAATTGCGCGACTGGATTGCCTGCGTTCACGGCTTGCATCAATGCGCTTTCACCGCCTTCGGCGAGGGCCATTCTACGGTTGTCTGAATACTCGCCTATGGTCTCTTGATCGACAGAAGGGGGCAAGATAGGGCGACCCTCAGCTGTTAACGCAATAGGCATTTCGCCCTCGCGTGGCGGCAGAAGTTCACCCTCTGGGCCCTGAAAACGCGGATCACTTAAACGCGTGTCGCCTAAACGGGGATCACTGGGGCCGTCAAGCTGCGCATTACTCGCGACAGAAAATTCGTTTTGACCAGCAGCCATGTCTTTATTTGTTAGCGTCTGAACACCAATAAAGCTCGCCAGACCTAAGGCCGCGACAAGACCGCCTAGTTTAAGATTGCGCGGCGTCATAAGCGCCGACAAAGGAGAGCCGCCCTCTGATGGCGTGCTCCCAAGTTTTGCGCCAAGCTTGCCGCTTAACTTACCGCTGCCAATCTTTTTAATAGAACTAAAAGCACCAGGACGCGCCGCGCCCATGCTTTCATCCTGCGCCGCCGCTTCGGCATAAGCGGGATCTGCATAAGGCAAGTCGGTATCAAGACCTGATGGCATTCCAGGCTGCGGTTCTACTGCATGGGGGAAAGGCGGTTCTGTCTGTGCGTAGTTTTGCCCCTCATATTGAGGCGCGTTGTGTTGCGCGTTTTGATAGTGTGCATCGGGATATTGGGCATTTGACTGAAGGGGCTGCGGTGCATAGGGGTTTGCGTCTGCATAGGCAGTTTGTGCGGGCTGTGCTTCCCTATATGGCATAGCTTGTTGTTGGGGCATGTCTTGTTGATAAGCCGCAGGGTCATAGGGCACAGCCTGAGCGGGCGCCGTTTCGGTAAGTTCAAGCGGGGCGCTATCTTGCACGGCGTCGACAGGGTGCGGGTTGGCAAGCGTGGCGACGGGCTGTAGCGGCGCGGGTGCAGGGCTAAAGGCATCGTCCTGGTAATCTTGGATAGCCGCTTGAGGCGCAGAGACTCCCGCAGTATTCACAGTTGCTGCTAGGGGCGAAATGTCTGTATCCTCGACAGTCATGGGCGGCACAGCTTGCAAAGACGGGGCGTAATCGTGTTGCACGGGGGCTTGGGTGAGGCCGTATTCAAGACCTTCCACGCGAGAGACGAGCGGGGCAACAGACCGTTCAATTTGGCTTTCAAACGCTTGCACATCTGTCTCAAGCGCTTCGAGGCGACGCTCCATTACACGGCGGAATTGTTCAAATTCCGTGGTCGCTGTGAGGGTGTTTTCATTCAGCTCTTGGCGCAACTTTTCACCAAGCGCGTCGCGGCGGCGACCCATTTCTTCGGCGACATCTACTATCTTACTACCGAGGCTGCGGATGGCGTCTGCGCTTTCGCTTTGTAGATTGGAAAAACGGAGTTGTGTGGCCTGCGCTTGTTGAGTCTGGCTTTTTTCGACTTCAGCTTTGAAAGCGGCTTGTGTGGAGAGGAGTTGGGACTTGTTCTCTCCCATTAACGCCTTCATCTCGGCCATAGCACTTTCGCGCGCGCGGGTCTCATCGCTTAAGCGGTTCTCAACAATTGTCGCAATATCGGCAATGTGGCGATTTATGCGCGCCATCGCTATATCTTGCGCGGATTCCGATTCTGATAGGCGGTGGTCAGCACGTTCAAGGGCGGTTTGTAGTTCTGTAATTGAGGGGTTTTGCAAGACGCTAGCGAGTTCGCGACGAATGTCGTTTTGGAGATTATCTAAGTCCGCCGTGAGCGTTTTTGAGAGGTCTGTTACGCGGCGCGTAATCCGTGTTTGCCCAGCTTTGGTGCGGCCCATTTGTTTGACTAACGCGCCAAACTCAGTCTCAAGTGCGGCGATATTTTTTTTCGTGCGACTATCCGCAGCACTAAGGCGTGCTGCGACATGGTCGACTTGGGCTTGTAGCGTTTTCGGCGCAGTTGTCTGACGCGCCGCCGTTTTGGCTACCGTTTTTTTGGCTACCGTTTTTTTTGCTATCTGGGGCGTCCTCGTTTTCTTGGCAGTGGAATTCTTGACGGGGGTCTTGTTTGTCGCTGGTTTTCGAGCCACCGTTTTTACAGCTTTGGCCTTTGCAGACACAGGCTTTTTCGCGGCTACCTTTTTCAACCTTGCCTTTTTAGGTGCAACTTTCGCTAAGGTTGCTGGCTTGGACGCAGACGTCTTGGGCGTCTTCTGACGCATAGACGCTTTTGTAGCGGTTTTCGTCTTTTTGACATTTGGCGTTGACGGCGTTTTCGCCATAAGGCCACCCCTATAATTAAAGCGTGTGAAGCGAGCTAAGCTTGTGAGCTCACGCCATTGGCGCAGAGCTCACCCACGCGATGAGATTCTCTTCCCTTCAGTTGTCAACAAATGTGGTTAATGGCGCGTTAAGGCGTTAACCTTTTTCAGGCGCAAGTCGCTCAATAGCTGTGTTTTAGTCGTCCACAGGCGGAAAAAACCCAGGCGCGCGCCGCTCAAGCTGTGCTTCGGCCTTATCAATGGGGCCGCGGAGGCGTTTCGGGGTGTCAGGAAAAGCCCGCAAGGCATCGTTCATATCCCAACTTTGGATAAAGTCTCCCCGCGCGGCAAAGATTTGGGCAAGCCCTTGATAGGCGAGCAAATCATAAGGGTTGCGCGCAATAGCTTGGCTAAGAAGGTCTGCGGGGTCGAGGTCTGATATATCTGCCGCTTTACGTTCTGCTACGCTGGTTTTGGCGAGTGCGAGCCCTGCGCGCCGCAAGACAAGCGAGGGCGCATCAGCTGCGCTAATCATATCTTTAAGCGCGAGCAGTCCTGTGGTGCGCAGGCGTTTTGTGTCTGCGTCTTTCAACGCCTCTATCAGGCTTGTCAGTTCGCTATCGCCTTCGCCGTTGTCCCGCGCGGTGGAGATGGCTTTGCACAAGCCATTTAGACGCTCACATCCGCCAAGACGGTCTTTCAGCGACTGCGCTGAAATCCACGCCGAGAGATATTGCTTGCCTTCAATCTGTTGCTCTATCACGGTCATCGCCGCATTTGGATCCACAGACCCGCCCATCGCGCGACCCGCAAGGGCTTCGCGTATTACAAAGGCCAGTGGTGAGACGTCACTGCTGTCAAGTGCGGACTTGGCTGTGCTCGGCAATGGAAAAGCGGCGCGTTCGACCATTTTGCTTTTAAGGCTCCATGTGATGATTTCACCATCAGGCATTTTCGGGCCAAAACTATGGACAGTCATGGCATTGGGTGCGCGTCGAATATCTTTCATTTCAGCCAAAATAGCGGGATGCACGGCTTCACTGTGGTAAAGCAGGCTTATAAAGCTGTAGGCTTGGCGGTAATCGTCAAGCTCTGGCCCGTTGAGTGCGGCGGAAAAGACGCGCTCGCCAGTGAGGTCTGCGGTGATGGTATCGTCCGCTTGGGAGATTGAAAGCCCTGCGACATCGGGCACAGCGCTGTAGCCAAGTGCGCTCTCAAGATAAAACGCGTCTAACGTGACGTCTTTGCCAAGGGGAAGCGCCCGCAGCTTTCCGCCATTTGTCATGTTTGAAACGGTATTAATGGCGCGGTAAGCAGCGGCATAAAGCGATGCATTTGTGAACTGCCCGCTAGATTTGGTGAGGTTTAGTAGCCGCTTTGTTTTGAAATCATAAATGACGAGCGTATCAAATGATTTGCTGATAGCGGCGTAATCTGGGCCGACCATTATTTCAACGCTCGAACTTTTACCCGGCACGGCAGTTTTCGCGTTTTTACGCGTTATCTCATATCGCAGAGTGAGGCGCGGGGTCTCAGTATTACCGCGCTGCGCAAGATAGTCGCCTGCAGATGTAAAAAAGCCGAAACTATTGGGGCCTTGAGTGGTGGGGAGGAATTCAGCGCGAAGGTCTAGGTTAGGCGCGGGATCTTCTGATATCACAGGGGGAGCCGTTGATATAATGTCGTCGTTTGGCGCCTCAGCCATAACCTCTGGCACGTCCGCCATTGCCGTAACTTCGGGCATGGTTTCAATTGCGGGTTCTGATAGCGGTATGTCCGTCATGGGGGGTGTCGCATCTGGCGCGGTCTCTGACGGGATGTCCTCAAGCGGTGTGCCCTCTGACGGGATGTTCTCAGGGGGGATGCTTTGAGGTTGAATGGCCACTGGGCCCGTACGAACAACATAATCGAGCACACGTTCGCGCGCCGTAAGGCTTGTCTGCGCATAAGACGCAATAGACTGCGCCGCACAAAGTATGAGCAGAGGTGTAGACTTAAGTGTTATCAAAGAACGCGATTGTGACATAAACTCACTATTCACAGCCGCGGGCGCGCGTCAACAAGATGCGACAGTCTTTCACGGTCAAATCCCGTCTGTCGTGCTTTCCTGCGACATTTGCGCGTTGTTATGCAATTTGTTGCATTTAACGTTGACGTTAACGTCACCTAAAGTTATAGGGCAGGCGTGAGTGCGAATATTCAAACAATTGGAACGAATGATCCGTCGGCAAATAGATCCGAGTGGGGCATTCAAGATTTTGCGCGTATTTTCAATATCACGCCGCGCACACTCCGTTTTTACGAAGATAAAGGGTTGATTTCCCCGCAGCGCCACAATGGCAGCCGCGTCTTTGGCCCGCGCGATTATGTCCGTACAGAGCGTATTATTCGCGCCAAAGACCTCGGATTTTCGCTCGACGATATTAAAGACCTTTTCGAGGTCATTGACGGTAATGTAGCGGGCAAGACGGCGCTGCTTGAGCGCAAAGACCGTATGGAAACGGCTGTCTCGCAGCTTAAGCGTAACCGCAAAAATATCGACAGCGCGATTGAAGAGCTTGAGACGTTGATTGGCCGTATAGAAACCTACGCGCAAACGGCCGATGAAGACGGTGTGTTTCAGCACGCCGCTGCCTATGAAGCGATGTTCGCACAGACCCTTGCAGGGTCCGATGAAGATTATATTTTGGGCTATCCTGCCCGGAACACAGCGCAAGCTGTCAACACGTAACTCCTAAAGAGGTCTCTTATGCCGATTTACAATGCTCCTATTCGCGATATGCAATTTGTCATTCATGAAATGCTCAACGCCAAGCAATTGGGTGATTATGATAAGTACTCAGATGTCGATACAGACCTTATTGACGCAATTCTTGAGGAAAGCGGAAAGTTCGCCACAGATGTCTTGACCCCGCTAAACGCGGTTGGCGACCACGAAGGGTGTACACGTCATGCGGATGGCTCCGTGACAACTCCGACAGGCTTTAAAGACGCGTTTAAGCAGATGGCAGAAAACGGCTGGACGGCGCTAGGTCACGATCCTGAATTTGGCGGCCAAGGCTTGCCGGGAGTGCTCGGTATCGCGGCCGGCGAAATGCAGTCTTCTGCTAATATGGCATTTGCGATGTATCCGGGCCTGACCAACGGCGCGATTAAAGCCATTGAGATCGGCGGCAGCCCAGAGCAGAAACAGACATATCTGCCGAAAATGGTGTCTTGTGAATGGACCGGCACAATGAACCTGACAGAACCGCATTGCGGGACAGACCTGGGTATGCTGAAAACCAAGGCCGTGCCAAATCCAGACGGTAGCTATAAAATCACAGGCCAGAAGATTTTTATCTCCGCTGGTGAGCATGATATGTCTGACAATATCATTCACTTGGTACTCGCGCGTATCGAAGGCGCGCCGGCTGGCGTGAAAGGCATTTCGCTCTTTATCGTGCCGAAATTTAAGCTCGATGCTGACGGCAATCCCGCTGAAAAAAATGCCGTGTCATGCGGCTCAATTGAAGAAAAAATGGGCATTCACGGCAACTCAACTTGCGTCATGAATTATGACGACGCCGAAGGCTATCTCATTGGCGAAGAAAATAAAGGCTTGCGGGTCATGTTCGTGATGATGAACCGCGCCCGTCTTGATGTCGGTATGCAAGGTCTCGCGCAGTCCGAGGTCGCCTATCAAAACGCGGCCATGTACGCCAAAGACCGCACGCAAGGGCGCGCGCTAACAGGTCCCGTCAACGATAATGGTCCCGCTGATCCTATCATTGTGCATCCAGATGTGCGCCGCATGTTGATGGACACAAAAGCGTTCAATGAGGCGGGCCGCGCGCTTGTCTATTGGTCAGCCCTTCTCGAAGATCTTGAGCATGTGCACCCTGATGAGGCCTTCCGCGAAAAGGCGGATGACTATCTCGGCTTGCTGACGCCTGTTATTAAAGGCTACCTGACCGACATGGCGATGAAGACGACAATTGATTGTCAGCAAATTTTTGGCGGTCACGGCTTTATCGAAGAATGGGGCATGAGCCAGTTCGTCCGTGATACACGTATCGCGCTGATTTATGAAGGTGCGAACGGTGTTCAGGCACTTGATTTGGTGGGTCGTAAACTCGCCCGCAATGGTGGCCGCGCGCTGAAAACACTCTCTGCCGAGATCATCGAATTTCTTGGCGAGCATAAAGAAAATGAGAAGCTCACAGACTTTACAGATCCGCTCAAAGGCGCGTCCAAAAAACTGCAAGAGGCGACAATGTGGCTGATGCAAAACGGCATGACCAACCCTAATAATGCGGGTGCGGGCTCTACTGATTATATGCACATGATGGGCCTCACAATGCTGGCTTATATGTGGGCGAAAATGGCTGTGACGGCGCAGGCCGCGATTGATGCGGGCAGCAATGAAGCCTTTTATCAGAATAAGCTGATTACGGGCCGTTACTTTATGCTCCGTATGCTCCCGCAAATCGACGCGCATCTTGCGAAGATGAAAACGGGCGCGGAGCCTGTCATGGCCCTCGAAGCGGCGGCGTTTTAGTTGTTGAAAGCCACCAGTATATCACTTTTTCTTATGGTTAGCGTTGCCGATATTGCGATTGCCAACCCTCTGGGAACGTATATGGGACAGCCTGCATCTGAGATTGAGGGGTTAGAGCAAGGCGTAGAAGCAACTCTTTTCATAAGCAAAACTGCTCCCGCCCCTAGCTCTCTTTTCAATAAATATATTTACCGAATTGGTAAAAATGGACTTTGCTCAATTCGAGGTAATGGCGTGATGAAGGTCGAGAGTAAAGTTGGAAAAAATGTTGTTTTTAAATCTATTCCAATTTTAAGCTCATTAGAAAACAAATATGGGCAACCCACATCGTCTGATGAGTATTTGGGCTGGTATGATGATAAATCTCCTTTTAGTTTTGAAGATGAGCTCTCACGAAATAATTTAAGTTTTTGGTACACTTGGGAATCGGATCTCACTCGATCATTACCATTTAATCTTAAGTCAATTTCTTTTTCAACATCACCCAAAGTACAAGGTCTTGCTCATATAAATATATCTTACGAATATAAGAATAGTGATAGCTGCAAAACCAGTGAAACTAAAACAGCGATAGATAACCTTTAACGGAGAACAAAATGGCGGCCTTAGATTTTAAAAATCCTGATTGGTATAATGAAGAAGACATCAACATCTTCCGCGAAGCTGTGCACGGCTTTTACGCACGTGAAATGGCACCGCATTCCGAAGAGTTTCGTAAAAACAAAAAGGTCGACCGTAAGTTTTGGAACAAGGCCGGCGAGATGGGCTTGTTGAACTGCGCTATCCCCGAAGAATATGGCGGAGGCGGGGGTGATTACCGCCACGAGATGATCATTCAAGAAGAGCTAATAAAAGCCAATGTCGACGGTTTTGGTCTGTCACTGCACAACGCGATTGTAGCGCCTTACATCCTGCATTACGGCACGGAAGAGCAAAAGCAAAAATGGCTCCCAAAAATGGCGAGCGGTGAACTCGTCGGCGCGATTGCGATGAGTGAACCAGGTACGGGCTCTGATCTGCAAAGCGTGAAAACCAATGCTAAAAAAGACGGCAATGGCTGGGTCATCAACGGCTCTAAAACATTCATTACAAATGGCGGGACAGCGAATCTCATTATTGTCGTGGCCGATACAGGCGGCGAGGGGAAGCATTCTAAATCACTTTTCGTCGTTGAGACAGACGGCCCGAACGGTGAAGATGACGGGCTAGAGGGTTTCCGTCGCGGACGTATTCTCGATAAGGTCGGTATGGACGCGCAGGACACTGCTGAGCTTTTCTTTGATGATATGAAAGTGCCCGCCGACGCGCTACTTGGCCCTGAAACAGGTCACGGCTTTATTCAACTAATGAAAGAGCTGCCTCAAGAACGTCTGAACATCGCCGTGCAAGGCGTGGCGCAAATGGAAGCCGCGCTTGAGATGACGATTGATTATGTCAAAGAGCGCAAAGCCTTTGGTCAGCCAATCCTCAATTTCCAAAACACGCAATTTGAGCTCGCTGAATGTAAGACAATCACGCAAATCGCGAAGACATTCGTCTATGATTGCGCCGAGAAACATCTGCGAGGTGAGCTTGATACGGTCACGGCCTCGATGGCGAAATATTGGGTCACAGATAAAGAATGCGAAGTCATCGACCGCTGCTTGCAGCTTCACGGCGGCTACGGCTTTATGAATGAATACCGCATTGGTCGCATGTACCGCGACAGCCGCGTGCAGCGCATTTACGGCGGCACGAACGAAATCATGAAACTGGTTATCGCGCGCTCGCTTTAACCTACAAAATCCCGTTTCGGCGGGGTCATTTAATTTATACTATCAGGAGCCCATTATGGCAGATGCATATATTTTTGACGCGGTGCGTAGCCCGCGCGGTAAAGGCAAGAAAAACGGGAGCCTGCACGAAGTGACAGAACTCTCATTATTGTCCCAACAGCTTGAAGCAATCCGCGACCGTAATGAGCTTGATAC
>CALLME010000046.1 GCA_938007945.1 uncultured Caulobacterales bacterium | reverse complement strand
GTCGCGAGGCGGATATTAGACACAGGACGAATGCCTACATCCTGACCTGTCTCGGCTTCAAGCGACTTATAAAGCTCGACAGAATATTTGTGCAACTGCCCCACGGAATAGCTCATATTGAACAAGGGCAACAATCCCGCTGCATGCCACGTCGAGCCTGAGGTCAGTTCCTTACGCTCAAACAAGACGCAATCTGACCAACCTTTTTTGACAAGGTGGTAAAGCGTTGAAACGCCGACAACCCCGCCGCCGATAATGACGACTTTTGCAGTGGATTGGATATCGCTCATAGCGTGATTCCTGTGGTTATAATGCTCTTTATGGCCCTATCCTTGAGGCGGAAATGCGTCAAACCGCCGTCACAGATATAAGCTCTATTTTTTTAAAGATTAGCGGCTGTAATGATAGAGTTTTTTTGCACGATGCAAGCGTCATTCACCTGCCCCGCGACGTGACTCATCTGTAGATGGCACTAAAAGCCTGTCCGCGATTTTATTAAGCGTTTTATAGGCGTCGCCTGAGACGACAATACCCTCATCGAGCGCCGTTTCATAAGCCGCGGCGAGTTGAGACGCTGTCTTAAACGGCGCAATGTCCTCACTCAAAACCGCCATCACATTTTTTTCCACGCGCTCGGGGTTTGTCGCGCAAACATAGCGCAGCCCCGAGCGGCCCCACGGCCCGTCCACGGCTTTGTCCATATTAAAATAGTCTGGCAAGGTCCGCGAAGATTTCAGCCACATCACATGGGTGCGGCCCTCGGTGCCGTCATACCAAATCGCCGCCGCGTAGAGATTGAGATAGGCTGCCTTCTTAAGTGTTGCGAAAATATTCAACCGCCCGAAAATATTGACAATATCGACTTGCCCAAAGCCGTCTTTTTGCGCCGCTGCAATGGCCAGATCTGCGCTCGCATTTACAAATGGGATAAGGCAGCGCCCTCGTCCGTCGATATGAAAGTGCCCTTGCTGCGGTTCTGTCAGAACAATGTCGCGGCAGGGCGTCTCTAAATCAGGAAGGCTACGCAAGATGAGTCCAATCCCGTCGAGGCCATGCGCTTCGAGCCATAAACAAGAGCGTGCCATCACCGCAAAGTCGTAGCCGTGATGATAAAGCGCTTCGTAACTTCGTCGCAACAGCGCCCGAAGCTCATTGAGAGAGAGACGAAGCTCAGCCTGCTCGCCCATCAAGAAAGCGAGGGACGAATAGGAAAGCACCATGTGTCACCAAAGTCGCCACCAATATCAGAGACCAGCGGCGCGCCTTGGAACATGGTATTGCGCACCCACATACGAGACCGCGGATCAAATTTCCCGACGCCGAAAAATGAGAGTTTACACCGCAGAAGCTGTATCGGCAGCACTTCAGCATCAATGGCGTTAATCCGTATTTCGCCGTAGCGCGTTTTCGCCATTGTCTGCATACGCCGCGTGATATAACGGTGCTCTGGATACTCAAAGGCAAATCGTGCGGTCATCATATCTGGGCCATTTGCCTCGACATAAGCGCACAACTCGTTATAGCATTCGCGAACATACCATCCGATACCCAGCAGCATTTCACTGCCCGCGCCTGGCTCCTCAAAGCGGCGACCCAGGCGTGGCTCCATCTTTTCTTCCGAACGATACCAAAACATATCTTGGCGTTTCGGGTCAGAAAAATCGATTTGAAGCGCCCAATCATAATGAGTTTCTATCAGCGCCTTTAGGTCGCCCGCACGCATTCCGCCTTCGAGCGAATAGACCTCATTGACTGAAAGACTGTCCTCCAAGTCCATAATGAGGTCGGGATGCAATTCGAGTAAAAGTGCATTAATGAGCTCTTGTGCCTCAATAGTCAGGTTGTCTTGCGCAAAACATGCGACGTCCCTCCAAGACGTAATTTTGGTTTTCTTAAACCAACTCATCAGCCGCTCTAGATCCGCGCGCGCATTTGCATTGAGCCTGTTCTGCTCTTCATTATCCGTTGAGATTTCGTCCAAATGCTGCATCGCTTTAAGCGCGAAACAGTCAAAATTCCCGCGCGAGACATCATCGACAGCACCGTCAGTCACAACACGTGCCAACGCCGTCTCTCGCACCCATATCCAATTATTGATAAGACGGGGGTGATTAATGAGATAAGGCGCCATTCCGAGGCCCGTTGCATTGCCAATCCCGACATATCGCTTAATACGCTCATCCATTTTCACAGATGTTTCGGGATTACGTTTCGCCGCGACATGATCCACTTGTACGAGGCTAAAATGGCGTATCATCCAACACGAAAACATCTCTGCAAAAAATGGTGAGGCGAAATCTGCCCATCGCGTTTTTACTTTCTTCCAATTCGCCATACCAAATTTGCCAGAGCCGTAAACTGCTGTTGTACGGTAGAGATAGCCGACTCTCGCCATGGCATCGAGATCAGGTTGACGACCCTGAGATAACGCGCTGACTACAGCTTCAAAATTGCGTACACTTTTGTTCGCGCGTGACAACACGAAACAACTCGCATCCACGCGCCCATTTTCTTGCAGTGGGACATTGGCTTTCAACTCCGCGAGACGCGCCTCGTCCACTCGCCCTTCACAGAGTGTGACGGTCATATCCCAATCTTGCGCTATAACCCGATCACTGCGAGCAGCAGCGTCAAGCTCTTTAGCGAATATCACATAGCTAAAGAGCGCATTGGGCGTCACAACTTCATAAACCGCTGTGCCGTAGCCTTCATCGCACAAATCAAAAATTGCAGGCGTGATTTGCCATTTTTCGCGCATAACGCGGCGCAGAAGCGAGCGCATGAAACTGAGCGGATAAGGATAGAGTGATCCGAGCCGTTCGACATCCATTACGATATGCGCGGGCCGCATAGCGGCCTCTACAGCATCAGAGGTTTGCGCCTTTGCCCCCATCAAGCAGTAGGTCCGAAGCTTTTTTCAAAGAAGTTGAGCCAATTGCGACCCATCACCTTTTCAACATCTGCCTCGGCCATACCTTTCGCACGAAGGCCATCGGCGATATTGCCAAAGTCTTTGGAACTGCCAAACCAGTCTGGCTGGCGCGGCCAATCAGCATTTTTCGCAGACCCTTCCCCGTAATCCGGCTTAAACGTCCACTTACCAGAGCGCATCCATTCGAGCGTCTCATACCCCCAATTCTGACAAAGGTCAGAGCCAATGCCGATATGGTCAATGCCCATGAGGTCGGCGGTGTCTATAATCATCCCGCAGAAATCATCCAGCGTGCAATCTGGTCCATTATTTAAGTGAAACGGATACATAGAGAACCCAAGCATCCCGCCACTTTCGCCAAGCGCGCGTAGCACATCATCGGATTTATTGCGCAACGCTTCGTGCCAACGCAGTGGGTTAGCGTGGGTAATCGCAATGGGGCGTTCGGAAAACTCTATCGCCTGCAAGGTCGAGTGTTCCGCGCTATGGGACATATCAATGACCATGCCGACGCGGTTCATTTCTTTGATAACCTCGCGGCCAAATCGCGTGACGCCGCTATCGCCCGACTCATAACATCCCGTCGCGAGCAGCGTTTGATTGTTATAGGTGAGCTGCATAATGCGCGCGCCCTCATTATACATGGTCTCGACAAGGCGCAGATCGTCTTCGATCGGGGAGCAATTTTGGAAGCCAAATATAATGCCGAGCTTACCTTCCGCTTGCGCCGTTAGGATATCCGCCGCCGAATGGACGGGCATGATGAGATCACTATGCTCGCGAAAACGTTGCCGCCAGTCGCCAATATTTTCCAGCGTATCGCGCGTATTTTCCCAATAGGCGATGGTGACGTGAATTGCCGAAACGCCGCCCGCCACGGCCTCTTGAAAGAGTTCGCGTGTCCAGTTTACATATTGCAAGCCATCAATAATCAGCATGGGTCAGCTATCCTGGGTTTGTGTAGGCCGTTTTCATCACCGTGTAGAAGTCTTTGGCGTGCTCGCCCTGCTCTCTTGGGCCGTAAGATGAACTCCCGCGACCCCCAAATGGTACGTGATAATCAAGCCCTGCCGTTGCAAGGTTTACAAGCACGCTGCCAAATTTCGCATTGCGCTTATAGTGCTCTGCTTGTTTGAGGTTTGTCGTTATGATGGATGCGGCCAAGCCGAACTCTGTGTCGTTGGCGATGGAGAGGCCTTCTTCATATGACCCCACCTTTTGTACGCATGTCATCGGGCCAAAAATTTCTTCGCGGTTCACACGCATGTCATTTGTTGTATTCGTAAAGATGGTTGGCGCAAGGTAATAGCCCTCTGTTGCGCGCTCTAAACGCTTACCGCCTGTCACGAGTTCGCCGCCTTCGGATTTTGCGAGATCCATATAGTCGAGGATTTTCTTCATCTGCGGCTCGGACACGATAGGGCCGAGTTCTGTGCCGTCCTCAAGCGCGTGCCCGACTTGTTTCGCTTCAGCAGCTTTGATCATTTTTTCGACAAACTCATCATGAATTTTGTCATGCACAATGAGACGTGAGGAAGCCGTACATTTCTGGCCTGACGCGCCAAACGCGCCGTGGATGGATTGTGCCACGGCGATATCTATGTCAGCATTGTCCATAATCAGAATAGGATTTTTGCTGCCCATTTCGCACTGCACACGCGCCATGTTTTGTATCGCGGCTTGCGCAATTTTGCGGCCTGTCGGCACAGAGCCCGTAAACGACACGCCATCAATTTTTCCACTAGAGAGTGCTGCCCCTACTTCGCCGCCACCTTGAACAAGGTTGAACACGCCATTCGGCAAATGCTTACCCAGAACTTCGGCGAGCACATGCGCCGTCGCTGGCGTTACTTCGGACGGTTTTAGGACAACAGTATTTCCGTAAGCCAGCGCAGGTCCCATTTTCCATGCCGCAATCGCAAT
>CALLME010000045.1 GCA_938007945.1 uncultured Caulobacterales bacterium | reverse complement strand
ACCAAGCAAATCATCATGATTGGCGAAATTGGTGGCTCTGCCGAAGAAGAAGCGGCGGAATATGTCGCGCATATGGCTAAAAAAGGCATCAGCAAGCCAATGGTAGGCTTTATCGCGGGCCGCACAGCGCCTCCGGGCCGTACAATGGGCCACGCCGGCGCGATTGTGTCTGGCGGCAAAGGCGGCGCAGAAGACAAGATAGCAGCGATGGAAAAAGCAGGCATTCGCGTGTCGCCATCACCTGCCAAACTTGGCGTGACAATGATGGATGTTCTGAGCGCGTAAGCGTTTAGACAGGGTGGACCTTCTTAAAGACTAAAAGCTATATAAGATAAAGTGGACGCATAAGCGTCTGCTGTAATTCAGGGGCAATCAGAGGACAGATAATGGCCGAAAAACCTCGCAGCGAACAAAACCAAACCCTGCTCGACACTTTGTTTCTGGATGGGGCGAATGCAGTTTATCTTGAGCAGATGCAGGCGCGCTATGCGGCTAACCCTAATTCTGTCGACCCGAGCTTTCGTGAGTATTTCGCAGGATTAGGCGAGGGCGTGGCTGAGACTGCCAAGACGGCTGAGGGGCCAGTGTGGAAGCGTCCCGACTGGCCGATTGATCCCAATGGTGATTTAACCTCCGCGCTGACGGGCGATTGGGGTGATGAGGTTGTTGTCGCGGAAAAGCTCGCGAGCCGCGCGGACGCAAGTGCAGACGACATTCGCCGCGCGACGAAAGATAGCCTCGGCGCGCTTATGCTTATTCGTGCCCACCGTATGCGAGGGCACCTTATTGCCGACCTTGACCCGCTCGGTCTTCGCAAACTTGATGTTCACCCAGAGCTAGAGCCTGCGACTTACGGCTTTGGCCCTGAAGACATGGACCGCGAGATATTCATCGACGGTGTGCTTGGTCTTGAGAGCGCGTCCATGACACAAATTCTCGAAATTGTGCGCCGCACATATTGCAGCACATTTGGCATTCAGTTCATGCACGTCTCTGACCCAGAAGAAAAATCTTGGCTGCAAGAGCGCATTGAGGGCCCAGATAAAGAGATTAGTTTTTCCAAGGAAGGCCGCCTCGCAATCTTGCAAAAACTTGTGCAAGGCGAAGCGTTCGAGCAACTCATTCACAAGCGCTATCCAGGCACAAAACGTTTCGGGATTGACGGGGCGGAGAGCCTGCTACCTGCGCTTGAGCAAATTATTAAACGCGGCGGACAGCTCGGCTTAAAAGACATCAATTTTGGTATGCCGCACCGTGGGCGCCTTAATGTCATGGCGTCTGTTATGCAGAAGCCTTACTCAGCAATTTTCTATGAGTTCCTCGGCGGCGTGGCGTCAGGTGGCGAAGATTATGGGTCCGGCGATGTGAAATATCACCTCGGCGTCTCTGATGATCGTGAATTTGACGGCAATAGCGTGCACCTCTCGCTTGCGCCGAACCCGTCTCACCTCGAAGTGATTTCCCCGATTGTGATGGGCAAGACGCGCGCGAAACAGCAAATGGCGTCGGGCACCTATAAGTCGCATAACCCGCAAGAGGTTATGGCGGTTATCCTGCATGGCGATAGCGCCTTTGCGGGCCAGGGCGTGGTTATGGAAAGCTTCCAGATGAGCCAGCTTGTCGGTTACCGCACAGGCGGAACAATCCACGTCGTCGTCAATAATCAAATCGGTTTTACGACAACGCCAGATGAATACCGCTCTGGGCAATATTGTTCAGACGTGGCGTTCATGGTCGAAGCGCCAGTTTTCCACGTGAACGGAGACGACCCAGAAGCCGTCGTTTATGCTGCGCGCGTTGCAACAGAATACCGCCAGAAGTTTGGCAAAGATGTTGTGCTCGATATTATTTGCTACCGTCGCTATGGCCATAATGAGGGTGACGATCCGTCCTTCACGCAGCCGATTATGTATAAAACAATCGGTGACCTCCCAAGCACGATGCAGAAATATGCGCAGCGCCTCATCAGGCAGGGCGATCTGTCTGAGGCTGAGCACACCAAAATGGTTGATGATTTCTATGCCTTCCTCGACAGCGAATTTGACGCCGCCAAAGAATATGAAACTAAACAACCCGATTGGCTGCAAGGGGTCTGGCAGGGGCTAAGCCTGCCAACAGAAAAAGACGGCAAACGCCGCGGCGATACAGCGGTGAGCCTTGAGGCACTCAAGGACATTGGCACGAAGATCACGACGATACCAAACTCGGTCAATATTCACCGCACGCTTAAACGCATTATCAAAGCGCGCGCCGAGAAAATCGTGTCGGGTGAAAACATTGATTGGGGTCTGGCCGAGCATCTCGCTTTCGGTACTCTGATTACCGAAGGCCACCCTGTGCGCTTATCGGGTCAAGACAGTGAGCGCGGCACATTTAGTCAGCGTCAATCAAACTTCATCGATCAAAAAACAGAAGAGAAATATACGCCGCTCAATACACTCTCGGATTCTCAAGAATATTACCAAGTACTCAACTCTCATCTCTCTGAGGAAGCCGTGCTTGGATTTGAATATGGTTTCTCGACAGCGGCGCCGAAAGCGCTCACGATATGGGAGGCGCAATTTGGTGACTTTGCGAATGGCGCGCAGGTCATGGTCGACCAATTTATTAGTTCGGCTGAACAAAAGTGGCTTCGCATGAGTGGCCTCGTCATGCTCCTGCCACACGGCTATGAGGGCCAAGGTCCAGAGCATAGCTCGGCGCGTCTTGAACGCTACCTGCAAATGTGTGCTGAAGATAATATGCAGGTGACGAATATCACGACGCCGGCTAACTATTTCCATGCGCTGCGTCGTCAAGTGAAGCGTAATTTTAGAAAGCCGCTCATCAATATGAGCCCGAAATCGCTGCTGCGTCACAAGCTTTGCGTGAGCTCATTTACCGAAATGTCGGGTAATTCAGAATTTCATCGCCTCTTATGGGATGATGCAGAGTATAAAAAAGACGCAGGCTTTGTAAAATTGCGCGCTGATAAAGATATCAAACGCGTAATTATGTGCTCTGGCAAAGTCTATTACGACTTGTTTGAAGCCCGCGAGGAGCTGAAACGCGATGACGTTTATCTCCTGCGCGTTGAGCAGCTTTATCCTTACCCCGATGACGCCGTGCAGGAAGAACTGAAACGCTTTAAAAACGCCGATATGGTTTGGGTCCAAGAAGAGCCAAAAAATATGGGCGCTTGGGCGTTTATTGAGCCTTTCATCGAAGAAAGTCTGCTCGCGATAAAAGCCAAAAATACGCGCCCGCGCTATATTGGCCGCAAAGCCGCCGCCTCGACAGCGACAGGTATTGCCGCTAAGCACAAGAAAGAGCAGCAAGCCATTATTGACGGCGCATTTGCGAAATAGCTATGAGCAAAGAACCTAAATCAAATTTACGCTTAATGGTTGGCGCAATTGGTTTTGTGTTTATTGTCATCTTAGCTTATGCAGGCGGCAAAGTCGTTGGTAAAAACTTAGCGCAAAGCCACAATGCAGCAGACGCTGCGACAGCAGAGTAATTAGAGGTTAAATCCATGACGGATATCACAATTCCAAATGTCGGCGAGTCTGTCTCCGAAGTCACAATCGCGCAGTGGTTCAAAGCGGTCGGAGACACAGTCAAAAAAGACGAACCTCTGGTCGAGCTTGAGACGGATAAGGCCGCGCAAGAGCTTGTCGCGCCCGAAGACGGTGTGCTTGAAGAAATCCTCGTGGCTGAAGGTGACGTCGCGGAAATTGGCAAGTTGATTGCGAAACTTGGGTCTGGCAGTGGTAAAAAGGCGGCGGCCAAAGGGGACGCAGAGGTCAAAGCTCAAACAGAAGCGCCGAGCAGCGAAAAATCCACAGGCGCAGGCCCTGCGCTTAATATCGATGTCCCCAATGTCGGCGAGTCGGTCTCCGAAGTCACAATCGCGACATGGATGGCAGCGGTTGGTGAAGCGGTGGAAAAGGATCAGCCTATTGTTGAGCTTGAGACTGATAAAGCGGCGCAAGAACTTGTCGCCCCGCGCTCGGGCATTATCCTAGAGCATCTCGTCGCTGAAGGTGACGTCGCCAAAGTTGGGCAAACAATCGCACGCCTTGGCGAAAGCGACAGTGACGCCCCAGCAGGTGTTGCCGCTAAAGGTGCGGGTGATGAAGGCGGCGCGGGCGGAGAATTGCCTGACGTGCCACCAACAAATGCGACAACCGCGAGCGCAAGCCACGCGCCAGGTGGGACAGCCATGCCGTCAGCGTCTCGCATTATCAAAGAAAACGGTCTCGACCAGAGCAGCATATCAGGCACAGGCAAAGACGGCCGCATCACCAAAGGTGACGCCTTGACAGCCAAAGCTAATCCTGCACCTGCTGCGAAAGCCCCCGCCACGCCGACACAAACACCGTCCGCACCCCGCGAGCTTGGCCCGCGCGAAGAACGCGTCCGCATGAGCCGTATTCGCCAGACAATCGCACGCCGCCTTAAAGATGCGCAAAACACGGCGGCGATGCTGACGACCTATAACGAAGCCGATATGACCAATATCATGGCAATGCGCAGCCAGTATAAAGAGGTCTTTATTAAAAAACATGGCGTGAAACTTGGTTTTATGAGTTTCTTTGTAAAAGCCTGCGTCCAAGCCCTCAAAGACGTGCCGAACGTGAATGCTGAAATCGACGGTACGGATATTATCTATAAAAACTATTACGACATCTCTGTTGCGGTCGGTACAGATAAAGGTCTTGTTGTCCCTGTGCTGCGTGATGCTGATACGCTCTCGCTTGGCGGCATTGAAAAAGGCATTGGCGCGCTTGGTAAGAAAGCCCGCGAAGGCCAACTGTCGATGAATGATATGTCAGGAGGCACTTTCACCATCTCAAATGGCGGTGTGTACGGCTCATTGATGAGTTCGCCCATTCTTAACCCGCCGCAGTCAGGTATTCTTGGTATGCACAAGATTGAGAAACGCCCTGTTGTTGTAGACGATCAGATTGTCATTCGCCCGATGATGTATCTCGCGCTGTCCTATGATCACCGTATTGTTGACGGCAAAGAAGCCGTCACTTTCCTCGTGCGGGTCAAAGAGTGCCTCGAAGATCCAGAGCGTCTTTTGCTTGATTTATAGGCGTAAATTAAATTGCAATTTTAGGGCTTCTCGACAGAGAGGCCCTTTTTTTATATATTGAGAGCATGCGAGAGCTAAAATAGCCCGCAATAAGGGGAGATTATTATGGAAAATACACTTATCACAAAACCTAGCATCGCCTTTTGGGTTCTCGGCGGGCTGTTTCTGCTTTGGAATGCTTTTGGGTGCTATCTTTATTATATGGACATGACGATGAGCGTCGTGGATTACACCGCCGCTTACGGCGCAGATATGGCGGCGATGCGTGAGTTATATCCAACATGGTCGGTGGCAGCGTATGCAATCGCTGTTTGGGGCGGGCTACTGGCAGCCATTCTTTATCTCCTTAGAAAACGCTGGGCGGCGTCATTATTTGTGATTTCGTTGATTGCCGCTGTTATCAGTTTTGTTTGGAGCTTTACAAATGCCGATTATAAAGCAGCGGCAGGCGGTAGCTTTTGGATCATGCCCGTTGTCGTGGTCGCGCTGGGCGCATTTGAAGTGTGGTGGTCACGCAAAAAAGCCGCAGACGGGACGCTCAGCTAGGCCCATAACATCTTTATAACACCCTCCCGCGCGGTTGATTTCTTTGCCGTGCGGGCCTACATGAAGCTCTATAATCCAATGGAGCTTTCTCATGGCAGATACTTACGACATCATCATTATTGGCGGCGGCCCTGGCGGCTATAACTGCGCTATTCGTGCGGGCCAATTGGGATTGAAAGTGGCCTGTGTCGAGACGCGTAAAACGCTTGGTGGGACGTGCCTAAACGTTGGCTGTATTCCGTCAAAAGCGTTGCTGCACAGCACAGAAATGTTGGAAACTGCAAATAACGATTTTGACGCCATGGGTTTGACGGGAAAAGTCGGTTTTGACCTCAAGAAAATGATGGCGGCCAAAGGCAAAACGGTCGAAGGGTTGACCTCTGGCATTGAATATCTGTTTAAGAAAAATAATGTCGAGCACATAAACGG
>CALLME010000044.1 GCA_938007945.1 uncultured Caulobacterales bacterium | reverse complement strand
ACTCCAGCCGTAAAGCACCTAACCCAACAAAAAAGCGCGCTATTGAGGACGCGCTTTTCGGTCTAGATTCAGCTTCGCCTAGCTCGCGACGACGGCCCCGTGCATCGCAAAGACTTCTTGCAGCAAGTCTTGTGACGCGAGGGTGGCGCGGCGGGCGCTGTCTTCGTTATACATCAAGCCGTTCTTTTTATCAGATGCCTCTGGCACGGTGAAGGCGTGGCTTGTCTGACCATAGGCGTGGAGTTGCCAGTCGCATTTCGCTGCCGTGAGTTCTTCGCCGAGCGCCGTCACATGTTCTGGCGGGGCCATCGGGTCGTCCCAACCATGAGCGACGAGGACTTTGGACTTGATTTTCTTCGTCTTCGCGCCTTCGGGGGCGTCGAGCAGACCGTGGAATGAAATCGCCGCTTTTAGGTCCATGCCTGCGCGCACCATATCGAGCGTGCAGAGGCCGCCAAAGCAAAAGCCTATCGCCGCCATATGGCTTTCGTCCACCTGCTCTAGCGCTGCGGCGGCTTTATAGCCTGCCTTGAGACGCTTAAGCAGAGCGGCACGATCTTCTTTAAGAGGCCCCATCATGGCCATTTTCTCATCCGTCGTCTCGGGCTGAACGCCGTCGCCGTAATTATCAAGAGCGAAGCCGACATAGCCCTGTGCTGCCATTTCAACGGCTTTGCCTTGCGCAAAGTTATCTAGCCCGCCCCAGGCGTGATTGATCAAAACACAAGGCTTTGGATCGGCGAAACTCTCATCCCATGCGAGGTAGCCCACGCATCTCTGGTCGCCGTCTTTATACTCAACTGGTTTGGTGACAATGTTCATAAGATTTCCCTCTTGGTCAATTTATCATGATGAATTCGTGTTGGGGTTCATATAGGAACGCCCTGAATAAGGGTCAATGCACGGGCAGTGCCAGAGTGACTTAACGGCTCGAAAAACGAGCTATTTCAACAAAATAACAGCCACATTAAGGCTTTATTAGCCATGTTTTTGCATCATTGCGCGAAAGTCCACCTCAGGCATTTCTGTCTGCGACACTTAATGGAGAGCCTTATGTCTGCTCGTAAAACCTTCGCCCTGTCGACTGCTGCGATAATTCTGACGGCATGCGCCACGGCACAGGAAAATCCGCAATATCAATATAGCACGAAATATAAGGGCGACTCGCCTTACGCGACATCGACGCAGGGGGCGACGCAGGGCACGTCCTATGCCTCCAACGCGGCAACCGCTCAGACACAGACTGTCGTGTTCCAGCAGCAGCCCGTCGCGACGAGCTATCATTCGCAAGCGAGCTACGCCACGACGGCTCAAGCTGGGCCAAGCTATTCACGTGTAAACGCGGCATGTATTGAGCAAAATGCGCAACATACGCCAGGGTGTGAGCCAACCTCTATCGCGATCACTCAAACAACCGCGCAAATCGCCGCGCCTTATGTCGCGCAGCCGCAAACGCTTTATGCCACAGATCGTACGCAAACAGCGATTATCTCGCCGACTGAACAAGCCATGCCCGATAGCTACGGTACGCCAGGTTATGAGGCGATGAAAAACGCGGAAAGCGGTTGGAGCTATGAGCCCGTTGAGACGCCTGAATGGGAGGTTGCGCAATCCGCACCATACCCTTCATCGCGAACAACATCATCGCCTGCGCCATTAGGCCAATCCGTGCCAGTGACAGAGCCATTTGAATCCGCCCTGCCCGCACCGTCTGCGCGCCATGCGGAAGTCTACAGCGCGCGCTCGCCCGTGATGATGCCACGCGCAGAGCAGAGCTTCACGCTTGGCACACAACATGAAGTGGTTGCAGGCGATACGGTTTATAGCTTTGCACGCAAACTTTGCAGTTCAATTGATGAGATTAAGGCTATGAATAGCTTGGGTGCTGATTTTAACATCCGCTTGGGCGACACCATACGCCTGCCCGCGTCAAAGTGCTAAGCGCTAAAACACGATACGTCAAATGAGTAGCAATATGAGCCCAATTGCGTAGACCATTGCCGCTATCCACAATATCAACAAGCCAGATTTGGCGGCTATTATGCGCTCATCGTTAGCGCCTCGCCACGCGCAGCCAAGGCTATGATTGATATGTGCGCCAACGACAATTTTGTTCAAATTCTATAAAGACAGATGACGTGTTTCGCTCACTTAGCGCGCTCACTTATTTGGCATCGCTATAGTCATAAAAATTAGGTGCAATCAACAGAATCTGCGTGTAGACTGAAATTGTTACACACGCGAAGAATTTATTTCGTACTTAAACTATTTTAATTTCCAGAGGTTATCATGCGCAAACGTTTTGCCAAAATCCTAGCGACCGTCGGCCCTGCTAGCGCTGCGCCAGAGAACCTACGCCTCCTACATGATGTTGGTGTCGATGCCTTTCGCCTGAATTTTTCCCATGGCAGTCACGAAGATCATGCCCGCTCTGTTGCCGCCATTCGTCAGGTCGAAAAAGATACGGGTCATTCCATCGCCATTGTGGCGGATATGCAAGGCCCGAAACTCCGTGTGGGCGAATTTGAGACGGGTCAAATAGAGCTGAAATACGGCGAAGAGGTCGAGCTTTATCTTGGCAAAGACGGTGGTAAAGCAGGCCACATCCCAATGAATCATCCTGAAATGTTTGCGGTGATGGATGCAGGTCACCAACTAAAATTTGATGATGGCAAGTTGATGGTGACAATTCTCTCCAACCTTGGGGAAAAGATGACAGCGCGAGTCGACGTGCCGGGCACGCTGAAAAATAAAAAGGGCGTCAACGTGATTGGCGCGACCCTGCCCATGTCAGCCATGACGAAAAAGGACCGCAAAGATATGGTCTTTGCCCTCTCTGAAGATGTTGATTGGATTGCGCTCTCATTCGTGCAGACTGCGCAAGACGTCATTGATGCGCGCGAAATCATTGGTGACAAAGCTAAAATTATCGTGAAGGTCGAAAAGCCCTCCGCCGTTGAAGATTTACACGAGATTCTCAATCACACAGACGCGGTTATGGTTGCGCGCGGAGACCTCGGTGTTGAACTTCCGCTCGAAGAAGTCCCCGTTGTGCAGCGAAAAATCATCCGCGCCGCGAGAAGTCTCGGAAAGCCTGTCATAGTCGCGACACATATGCTTGAGTCGATGATAGACGCCCCCACCCCCACTCGCGCCGAAGCCTCTGACGTGGCGACCGCGATTTATCAAGGCGCAGACGCGGTCATGCTCTCGGCTGAGACGGCAGTGGGCCGCCACCCCGCCACGGCTGTGGCCATCATGGACCGCATTATCGGCGCGGCGGAAAGTGACCCAGAGTTTTGGAATTACTTTCGCTCTCGCCCTCTCACCCATGACGCGACAGGCGAGGACGCCATTTCTATTTCCGTGCGCAGTATTGCAGATATGATGAAATGCAAAGCTGTACTCGGCTATACGCTGACGGGCTCGACTGTGCAGCGCATTTCTCGCGAACGTCCACCTTGCCGCATTGTCGGCCTGACCCCGCGCCGTAAAACTGCGAGCCAACTGGCGCTCAGCTGGGGTGTGCTGCCAATTGTGACGCATGACCCATCAAACTTTGACGATATGATAGAAATTGCACGCGACATCGCCAAAGAAGAAGTCAACGCCGTGAGCGGCGACAAAATCCTTATCTCGGCAGGCATCCCGTTTGGTATTGCGGGCACGACAAATACGCTGAAAGTCAATACGATTGATTAGAATTAACGCAAGTGCCGGATTTCGTATCAAAAATTTTGAGGCAATTGTTTAAAATTATCTCTGGTTTACTTATCGGAATTATTTTCTATGCGGTAAGTGCAGATATTGAGTCGCGGTTATTTGGTGGAAATTACGTATTATCATTCAACGAACCGATTTGGGTTTGGATGTTAGGAATTATAGGTTTCGTTTTTGGTTACAAATCTGCGGTCAAGATTTACTCAGCGATATTTGATAATCTTTCGCTTTTCTAATAGCTTCGTATCAGCTGCCGCATCACAGCAAATCGGGGTTCACCCGCGATTTCACGACGCTTTTCACCGTGAGGCCTTGCACGATAATCGAGAACACGACCACGCCATAAGTCGCCGCGAGGATGACAGGCTTATACTCAACTGGCGGTAGTGACAGCGCCAGCGCAACAGATATCCCGCCGCGCACACCTCCCCACGTCAGTACAGGGATAGCCCCTTTCGTGAAGGTCTTAAACAAGCCCAAAAACCGCATCGGCACTGATACGGCGACGAGACGCGCGAGCAAAACAAGCGGAATACAAAGCAGCATAATCAAACCAAATTTCGGAGATATACCGAGCACAAGTATCTCCAGCCCGATCAGCAAGAACAGAACTGAGTTCAGGATTTCATCAATCATTTCCCAAAAGCCGAAGAGATAGGTCCGCGTCTTATCGGACATGGCAAATTCTGCGCCTTTATTGCCAATCAACAGACCCGCTATCACGACTGCAATGGGCCCTGATAAATGCAGGCGTTGGGCAATGGCATATGTACCCGCAACAATGCCGAGCGTAATCAAAATCTCTATCGCGTGCTCATCAATCTTGGCCATCATTTTATAGGCCAGCCATCCTGTGAACCCGCCAAGTATCGCGCCACCGCCCGCTTCTACAAAAAAGAGCTTGGCGATTGAGGCTGCGTCAACTCCGCCTCCCCCATGTCCGCCGCCGGCTGTGGCTTGCACAGTTTCAATCGCGTCAGCCGCCGCATGTTCCACCCCGTGTCCAGTGCCTGTGGCTCCGACTGCGACCGCCACTGCAATGGCGAAAACCACCACGCCGACACCGTCATTAAATAAGCTCTCACCCGCAATTTTCGCATTGAGGCTATCTGGCAAATTCACTGTTTTTAGAATGGAGAGCACCGCCACAGGGTCGGTTGGACTAATCAGCGCGCCAAACACAATCGCCCATGTATAGGGCAGATCAACGCCAAACGCATTGACGAGCCAATAAAATCCCGTGCCGACGATAAAAGTCGACATCAAAACGCCAATCGTGGCCATAGACGCAATCGCCCACTTCTCCGATTTCAGGAATTTCATATCGACATGCAACGCCCCCGCAAACAGCAGGAAGGCCAGCATGCCGTTCATAACAGTCACATTAAAATCAATTTGCCCAATGGCAGATGAGACCGTCTCCGTCAGACCGAGCGAAGGAAAAATGGCTTGCAACGCCATCAATGCAAATGAGGCCAGAAGCGCCATTAACAGCAAACCAATGGTATGCGGCAGTTTGAGATAGGCGTGATTAATCCAAGAAAACGCGCCCGAGAGGACAAGCAGCGCCGCGCCAATTTCAAATAATGTCAACATACGAGGCCCTTACCTTTACGGCGAGACTAACGGGAGTCGCGCGCGAAGGGAAAGCGGAAAGTTGGTGGTAGGAAAAGCCTAAATTACGGCCCTGAAAACACCTGCGGGCGGATGCTATCGACAAGGCTTTGGGCTTCGTAGACATTCACGTTCGTGCCTTTGGTCGGGAGTAATTTGATCTCGATAGAATTGGTGACGCGGTTGCCTTCTAGCGTGCGCACGATGTCGTTCACGCCAACATTTACGCCGACCGATGTGCCGCCGTGGCGATAGCCGCCATTGCCAAATCCAACGCCAACGGATGAACCGATCCCACTGCGGGGCAGATTACCCGACATATGACCTGTAATAACTTCAAAGTGGCTATAACCTTTGTCGAGCGTGATTTGGGCCGCGCGCAAAAGGGCGAAGTCTTGCGCTTCTATGTCGTTAGCGGCTGTATAGCTCACCCTGAAACGGTCATTTTGGATTTGCGTTTGCCTAAATCCAATATCGTCATAGTTTTGGGCGGGGCCGAAAGCTGTGGGACCGCTCGCACAGGCTGTGAGGCTAAGAGCGAGTATTACCGAAAACAATCTGTGCTTCATGACTTACCTTCACGTATTTAAGATCTAAGGTTAGTCCGCGTAGGCTCACCTCGCAAATAGCAATTACAGCTTTATAACAGTGAGCTTTGTGATAGATTGGGTGTAGGAGGGCTCACAGAATGCACACCCATGACGACATTTTAACACCACTGGCAATTACGGTCATTATTGATACCAAAGTTCGCGACGCCGAAATTGCAGAGTTTTGTCGGCAGGCGCAAGGCTTGATAGAGTTGGTTGACCTTGAGGCGATGAGCAAATCTGATTTACAAAAATGGTTCGCAGCCCACCGTGATGAAATTTTTGAGAAGTTGAACGGGCCGCGCCGTAACACGCTAGTCCTGCGGGCTTTGTCTAGGTTCAAAGATGATTTGTATATGGAAAATATCTATGACGCCATGGTACAAATTTCTATTTGTGATCAGGAATTTCGTCCAGAAGAGTCTGATTTGATCAAGTCGGCGGCGGTGCTTTGGGGGTATGAACGTCCGCCGCTCAAGATAAATCGAGACTAAGATAGACGGCTCAAATTTCAAATGTTTCAGATCTACACAGATATGCCCTCGACATTCTGATTATCACCGTGCTTGTTGATGACCGGATATGTGATGAAGAGCAAGTCGAGCGCCTGCACTGTGCGGCCATTCATAATCGCGCACTTCACCTAACCTTATTCTCCGCCAGAGATTGTGCGCAGCTATTGCGATAAACGCGCTGTAGCACGCGGTCGGTAACTTACAGCTAATACTTCGTTGTAACGGCATTCCGTCCATTGATAGCGAACAGCGCAAAGGACCAGATGTCGAGGCGATTGCTTAAAGCTTAATCAGCGGCTTCGAGCGCCTCCATACGGCGCGACTCTTTCTTACGCTCATGCTCAAGAAGGTATCGTTTGCGGATGCGGATGTTTTCTGGTGTTACTTCGACAAGCTCGTCATCATT
>CALLME010000043.1 GCA_938007945.1 uncultured Caulobacterales bacterium | reverse complement strand
TAAGTATGCTCGCCCTTTTGCCCATGCGGGATGCCGCAAGCGAATTCTATCACGTCAATGCCGCGCATGACGTCGCCGCGACTATCGGCGAGGACTTTGCCGTGTTCAGAGGACAGCATCGCCGCAAGGTCATCCATATTGGCTTCGACAAGTTGTTTATAAGCAAACATGATGCGCGAGCGACGCTGCGGATTTTCCTTAGCCCATTCGCGTTGTGCGGCTTCGGCGGACGCAACCGCTGCGTCAAGCTCAGACGGTGTCGCCAAAGCGACTTTCGCCTGCACAGTTCCTGTGTTGGGATTATATATATCCTTCGTCCGCGTGCCTTTGCCTGCGACGCGTTTGCCGTCAATGAAGTGCCCGATAGTTTTCATGATGTCGTCCTCGTATAATGACACCCTTATACATCTTACTGGCGCAATTTCTTACCTAAAACTTACGTCGCTTCCAATTAATCCTATATGAGATGACGCATAAAGGACTAGTCTGGTCAATTCAGCCGCTATATCAGCTAGAGCGACTTTGCACGCGCCCTCAATGCTGTCTTCTGGATTTTGCCTGTCGCCGTTTTCGGCAGCTCACCGAATAAGATCCGCTTTGGGCGTTTAAAGCGCGCCATGTTTTCTAAGCAGAACTCAATCAATTCCACTTCTGTCGCTTCGCCCTTAAGCTCGACAAAGGCACACGGCACCTCGCCCCATTTCTCATCAGGCATGGCTACAACGGCCGCGAGGTCAACGGCAGGGTGTTTATAGAGCGTGGTTTCGACCTCAACAGACGAAATATTCTCGCCGCCAGAAATGATGATGTCTTTGGCGCGGTCTCTAAGTTGAATATAGCCATCGGGATAAATTACGCCCAAATCTCCACTAACGAACCAACCATTTTTAAACGCCTCATGAGTAGCGTTCGGGTCGTTGAGATAACCTTTCATCACCGTGTTCCCGCGAATGACAATCTCGCCCATAGTCTCGCCGTCATGGGGAACAGAGTGCCCCGCGGCATCGATGACATCAACGTTGTCCGTCATGGCAAAGCGCACACCTTGGCGCGCTTTAAGTTCAGCTTGTTCAGTTATTGGTTTCTCAGCCCAATCGTCTTGCGGCGCAGATTGCAGGATATGACCGTAAGTTTCTGTCAGCCCGTAAACATGCATGACGTCAAAATTAAATTCTGCCATCGCTTCAAGCACACTCGCGGGCGGTGGTGCACCAGCAGTCATGACGCTAACGGGATTATCGAAAGATTTCTTATCTTCATCGGGCGCGGAGGCGAGCATATTCAGCACGACAGGCGCGCCGCCAAAATGCGTAATTTTATGCGCTTCGATCATATCAAAAACAGCCTTGGGCGAGAACGCGCGCAGGCAGTAAATCGTGCCCGCCATAAGCGTCATCGTCCATGCATGCCCCCAGCCATTACAATGAAACATCGGCACAGTGTAGAGATAGCGCGGATGCGGGGTTAGTCCCCAACTCGGCACCGTTCCCATAGACATGAGGTAGGAGCCCCTATGATGATAGACAACACCCTTTGGTCGACCCGTTGTGCCAGAAGTATAGTTGAGCGAGAGCGCTTGCCATTCGTCAGTCAGCGGTTCGCCTCTATATTCTGCCGAGCCTGACGCCAGAACACTTTCGTACAATTGAATGCCGTTTTGTGGTAGGTCAGGCTGGGTCGCGGCGGAAGGATCATCTATGACGATGACCTCTGGCAAACTTTCACATGTCTTTAGCGCCGCCTCAAGTACAGGCCATAACTCCCTATCAACAATGAATAATTTTGTTTCCGCGTGGTCAATAATATAGGCCACAGTCGCTGCATCAAGACGCGTATTAATGGTGTTGAGTACAGCCCCCGCCATCGGCACAGCAAAATGACACTCAAACATCTCAGGCGTGTTAAAAGTCAGAAGCGAAACTGTATCGTTTTTGCCAATCCCACTTTTTTTGAGCGCGCTCGCAAATTTGCGGCATCGCTCGCGCATCTCTGACCAGCTATAGCGTCGCTCATTATAGACCACAGCCTCGCGGTCAGGGTAGATATCAGCCGTACGGTCTAGAAAAGATAGCGGCGACAGCGGAATATAATTCGCAGCGTTGCGCAGCAGGTCGTCATAAGCAGCAGGCATTAGTTTCTAACCGCTTTGCCATTATCAAGAAGCCCGACAATACGCGCTTGTGTCTCTGGCGTTTTCACGAGACGGAGGAAGGCGCGCCGCTCGGCATCATACAAGTCTTGCTCTGAAAGTTGCGTTCCCGCATCAATATCGCCACCCGTCACGATTTCTGCGATTTGGGTCGAGACAAAGACATCATGCGGGTAGAGCGTCCCCTTCTCCCGCGCGGCCTCAGCCCAAGCTATCATCTCGTTATAGACCTTACGGCCCGCCATGGCTATTGGTGCGCGTGTGAATGCGCGTTGCTCTTGCGGCGATTTAATTGCCGCGAGTGCTTCTGAGAACAGCCTATCGCGATTATTTACGTATCGGTCATTCTCTCTCAACATCGCCATTTCGCGCGCGAGTTCTGGCGAGCTTGCCGTTTTGCCAAAGCCAAGCGCATAAAACGCCTCCCAAGCGGCTGCTTCAACATCACCGTCTTTCTCATCAATCCAACGATAAAGTGTTTCTTTGCAGCCCCCACCCCCAGGGATAACGCCGACACCGCTTTCGACGAGCCCCATGTTTGAATTGGCGTGGCAGATGACGTGCTTGCCGTGCAGCACCACCTCAAACCCACCGCCGAGCGAGAGGCCGACTGGTGCAACGACAACGGGGAAATCTGCGACAGCCATCTTATGTACGGTCTGCTGAAAATCATTAAGGAAATCATCAAGCCCGTCCCAGTCCTGCGTCTCGAAAAACGCGCGCACCGCATTGAGGTTTACGCCGCATGAGAAGTGCTGTGCGTCATTGTGCACAATAAGGCCGTCAAGTTTTTGCGCAGACACAGCATCAAGACCACGGTCAAGTATCTGCATCGACTCTGCGCCGAGGGCGTTGGCCTTGGAGTGGAACTCAACGACAGCGACATTGTCAGTGACATAAAAGCTCGCATCCTCATTATGCTGAATAGGCGTGAGTGTCTTACGACGATCGTTAAAACGCAGCGTGCCGACTGGCCGTTCAATCGTACGCCACCCACCGCCGTAAATGCGGGCATTTAAACCGTCATAGAATGATGAGCCTGCCGCTTGTTGCAGGAACTCTGGCACGGCGCGTTGTTCGGATTCTAGACGCTTAATAAAATAGTCGACACCTATTTCGTCCATCAACTCAAACGGACCTTTTATCCAGTTATAGCCGAGCTTCATTGCGTCATCGATAGCGACGCCATTATCGCCGACCTCTGGCACGAGCGAGGCGGCGTATACAAGCACGTCCGACATCACCGCCCAGGCATAATCGCCGTATTTTGAGCTATCGTTTAAAACGTGAATGATCCCATTTTTTTCGGCCTTGGCGGCGACAGGAATGTCTAACGATTTAATGTCCTCATATTCACCCGTTTCAAGATGTATGACCTGTTTCTGCCCGTCATGAGTTCGGTAAAACCCTGCGCCAGATTTGCGGCCCTTTTGATCATTCGCAATCATGTTTTCCATCAAAGCGAGCTTGTTCCCGACGTCAAGGAACGCATCGCCTTTTGGCAATATATTCACAAGGCTACTCGCCACATCACTCATCAAATCAATACCGATTAAGTCATAAAGCCCAAAAACTCCCGTCTTAGGGATACCCATAGGACGGCCAAAAATGACGTCTGCCTCTTGCGGCGAAAGCCCCATAGTTTTGGCTTTATGCAGTGCCGCTTGGATGGCGTAGCACCCCACGCGATTGCCTAGAAAGCCTGGCGTATCAAGGCACGGCACGACGGACTTACCCAATCGTTCATCGCAAAAGCTATGAAGCTCTTGCATAATCTGTGGGTCAGTATCTTCTCCCGCGACGAGTTCAAGGAGAGGCATAAATCGCACGGGATTAAAAAAATGCGTGATAGCAAAACGCTTGCGAAAGGCGAGCGGCATATCTTCGACGAGCAATTTAATTGGAATGGTCGAGGTGTTAGACGAGATTATCGCGTCGTCCTTACAAACCTCATCAAGATTTTTATAAAGCGCTTTTTTCAGGTCGAGCCGTTCTAAAATGGCTTCGGCTATCCAGTCGCAGTCCGCGAGTTTGTGGAAATCATCTTCGATATTTCCTACTGTAATCTTACTGGCAAGATCGGGGCTGAGAATGCCGAGATTGTTTGGATTTGAAATGCGGTCTAGTCCC
>CALLME010000042.1 GCA_938007945.1 uncultured Caulobacterales bacterium | reverse complement strand
GTCGGGTCGGGCGCGAGCTGTGGTAAAGGCAGGGCATCTCGTCAACCGTATTCATGTGGAAGATATTTGCAGCGCGCTTCTGGGGTCCTTGGATAATCCTAATCCCACACAAGTTTACAATGTAGCGGACGGCCATCCCGCTCCACCACAAGACGTGCTGGATTTTGGTGCGCGACTCCTCGGCCTGCCATTGCCGCCGCGTGTCTCAGTCAATGACCCAAGTGTTTCAGACATGGCGCGCAGTTTTTACAAAGACAATAAGCGTGTAGATATTACGCGAGCGCGCGACGAGCTTGGATTTGTTCCGCGCTATAAAGACTATCGAGCGGGGCTCGTGTCGCTTGCTCAATCGGCTAGTCCCAAACATGTCTATCTTGCGGGGCATGTGACAGTGGCTGAACATTTGCGCGACGTTATTAAAGAGGCTCTAGCAGACCATGTTGAATTGACGCGCGCTGAGGCGGGGTGTTTGCGTTTTGACGTGACTCAAGACTTAGATGACGAAAGTAAGTTTCATGTCGTCGAGGTTTTCATATCTCCCGCCGCCTTTCGGGCGCATCAAAGGCGCGCCTCTCAAAGTGAGTGGGCCGAAATAAGCCGCGATTGTCCGCGCGATTATGTCATGGCGGGGATAGTCTAAAGTCACTGGACAACCGCGCAGGCGCTCCCCAAATAGGGCGAATGTCGCCGCCGTCCAATTCAACAGAGCTTGATCTCAAAAAAGAGCGCTCACTGCGCTATCAACTCAAAAGTTTTGGGCGGCTTTGGCCTTATCTTTGGGTGCGGGGTAATCTGGGTTTTAAAATCCGTATCATCGCCGCGCTGCTACTCACGATTTCAGGGAAGTTTTTCTTGGTCGGAGCGCCGTTCTTTATGGGGGCGGCGATTGATGCGGTGACGCGCGCGCAAGACGGTGGGTTCGAGTGGTCCAAAGTCTGGTGGGGGATTGGGATTTTCATTCTTGGTTACGGTGGGATAAAACTCCTGTCAGTGATGATTAACGAAGGCCGCGAATATATTTTTGCCCCTGTTGGTCAGCACGCGCAGCGCACCATTGCGACCTCGACATTCTCGCATTTGCACAAGCTGTCTCTGCGTTACCACCTTGAGAAACGCACGGGCGGGCTGTCGCGTGTTGTGGAGCGCGGCATCCGCTCAATCGATTTTCTATTTCGATTTCTTCTGTTCAATATAGGACCAACATTTCTTGAACTTGCCATTGCCGCAACGGCGTTTTGGATAGCCTTTAGCTGGGAGTTTGCGGCCATCGCGACAGTCATCGTGCTGTCCTATATCACCTTTACAGTGCTGACGACGGAATGGCGGCTGCGCTTTCGCCGCGATATGAATAAAAAAGATACTGAAGCCAATGCGCGCGCTGTCGATAGCCTGCTTAATTATGAAACGGTCAAATATTTCGGCGCGGAGCGGATGGAGACCGCGCGCTATGACAGCGCCATGGCAGGTTATCAAAAGGCGGCTATCTTGTCGCGCACCTCGCTTGCGACGGTTAATATTGGGCAGAGTTTTTTGATGAACCTTGGGCTTGTCCTGATTATGGGATTGGCGAGTATGCGCGTTCTTGAGGGCGAGATGACCATCGGGAATATCACTACGGTTGTGCTTGTGATGACGCAGATTTACCGCCCGCTCAATATCCTCGGCTTTGCCTACCGCGAGATTAAACAAGCGCTGACCGATATGGAGAAGATGTTCTCGCTTCTCGACCTCACGCCTGAGATAACTGACGCGCCAGAGGCGAAACCGCTCACAGATGTGCGCGGCGAAATCGTGTTTGATAACGTGGATTTCTTCTATGACGAGGACCGCCAAATTCTACGTGACGTAAGCTTCAGCGTCGCGCCAGGACAGCGCGTGGCGTTGGTTGGCCCGACGGGGGCGGGTAAGTCGACTGTCTCGCGTATTCTGTTTCGCTTTTATGATATTGCGGCAGGACGCGTCACGATTGATGGACAGGATTTGCACGCGCTCACCCAAGACAGCGTGCGCGCCGCTATCGGCATTGTCCCGCAAGATACCGTGCTGTTTAATGATACCATTGGCTATAATATTGGTTATGCCAAAGAGGGCGCAACTCAGGCCGAAATTGAGCAAGCCGCGCGTGCTGCGCAGATACACGACTTTATCGAAGGCCTACCGCTGGGTTACAATACAGTTGTGGGTGAGCGCGGGCTGAAGCTCTCTGGCGGGGAGAAACAACGCGTGGCTATTGCGCGCACGCTTTTGAAAAACCCGCCAATCCTCTTTCTAGACGAGGCGACATCTGCGCTTGATAATACCACAGAGCGCGATATTCAAATTGCGCTCGACGCGGCGTCCAAAAACCGTACAACCCTCATCATTGCGCACCGTCTGACGACTGTGACGGGAGCTGATAAGATTATCGTGCTCAATGATGGCCGTGTGGCGGAGCAGGGCACGCATGAGGACCTGCTCGCAAAGGACGGGCTTTATGCGAGTCTGTGGCAGGAGCAATCCGAAAGCGAATTTGCCTAACGAAAAACGCCGCTCACTTTAAAAGTGCGCGGCGTTTCTCCCAATATTAAGTGTCCCTTAGAAGCGGCGGATATAGGTCGCGGCAAGCGAATCGGAGGTCGCTTCTTCAAGATCATAACGCGTGTAATCAAGGCGCAATCCGCTGACAGGGTTAAGGTCATATTCAAGACCTGCGCCATAAGCGATGCCGTCCAAATCAGCTGACCCACTATTGCCGTTATTATCCATCGCGCCAACTTGTGTCGTATGATAACCGACACGCCCGAGCGCTTTAAGGCGATTGCCAACTGGCAGGCGACCCACAGCAAAAGCTGCAAGTGAATGGTCTACGCCGACATCAATACCGCCAATATCCTCGTCGATAACACCTATCGTGCCTTCTAACTCTGCGCCGTACCAATCTTTCTCAACGCCGAGACGTCCGACGATTCCAAATATTTCGTCACCCACGTCGTACATGGTTGCACCGATATTGCCGTAATAGCTGGGGCCGTAACTGCCGCGCAGTGACGGTGTGACATAGGTTGTATCAACGGGCTGTGTTTGCGCCATTGGACCTGGCACAGGATTGCCGTAAGCGTCGTGATAGCCATTATGCGCCATTTGTGTATTACCGTCTGGGTAGATATCTGTTGGCTGTATGTCGAGTTGCACTTCGCCGCCTGCATAGGGATTAATCTCGCCCGTGCTTGAGCCGCCTGCGTACCAGCCGCTATTCATATCGTAATCAGAGAAGGTGTGGTTTTGCGTATTTGTAGCGACTTGGGTGTAAGTTCCGCCCATATCATTTCCGTATTGCGCTGTGGATTGGTTCGCGCCAAAGCCGAGAGCTGAACAAGCCGATAAAGACACTGCGCCCAATAGAAGTGGCGTAAGTTTAAAAAGTTGGTGCATGGCAGCCCCCTGTTTTGTTTTGGGACATCTTCGAAATTGAAGATGTGTACAAATGTCAGGGTTCAATTCACATGCCACTCTCGCGCAAAGAGAAAATAATGCACAAATAAGGCAAGCGGGAACAAGCAAAAACTGAGGGGAGGGACTAGAGCGCGCGGACTTTTTCTATAGCCTCGTTCAGCGTTTCTATTTGATGATTTTCCTGCTCAATCCCCAGTTCAAGGGCGATCAGCTTGCCTTTTTGGTTCAGCGAGAGGTCTTTGCCGTCAAAATGTCGAGCTTTGATGCGGTGATATTTCGATAGCTTGGTTTGGTGTTGTTCTAGGCGGAGCTGCAACTGCTCAATGAAGGCACTGATATCTATGCCGTCAATCCCGTAAAACTTCACAAGCAGTTCATCTTTAATAGAGGGCTGTTTACACGGTTTACTCGACCAAGACATGAGCGCTTTGCGGCCCTCGGCCGTGATGGTGTGAACAATGCGGTTAGGTTTTCCGCTCTGACTAATCTCTTGGGATTTCACATGGCCTTTTTCGCGCAGCTTCCCTAGTTCGCGGTAAATCTGCTGATGGCTGGCACGCCAGAAAAATCCGATAGAGGCATCAAAGTTCTTGGCGAGATCATAACCACTCATCGGGCGCTCAGTTAAGCAGACAAGGATGGCTTCGGACAGGGCCATAATCTTTCCTCTTTAAATTCAGGTCACAGCTGCGGGCCATTTTCCTTGTTATTATGCACCAAATTGCATATCAATAAAGGCATAAACCAAAATCAACTCAAGAGAAATTTCACGAGAGACATTATGGCAGCATCAGCTTCGCATTTATCCCTAAAAAATAAAACGATTTTTATGTCAGGTGGGTCGCGTGGCATTGGGCTAGAGATTGCCAAAGCCTGCGCCAAAGCAGGCGCGAATGTCTGTATTGCGGCGAAGACTGATAAGCCTCACCCCAAACTTGAGGGCACAATACACACAGCCGCCGCTGAGATTGAAGCGGCGGGCAAAAAACACGGCGTACGCGCTTTGCCAACCGTCTGTGACATTCGTGAGGAAGAGGCTGTGCAGCGCTCTGTTGATGCCTGCGTCGCGGAATTTGGCGGCATAGATATTTGCGTCAATAACGCCAGCGCGATTGCGCTCACCCCGACAACGGCGACGGATATGAAGCGCTATGATTTGATGAACGGCGTGAATGCGCGCGGGACGTTTCTTTTGTCAAAGCTCACACATCCGCATCTTAAAAAATCTAATAACCCGCATATTCTCAACATCGCGCCGCCGCTCGATATGTCGCCGAAATGGTTCAAAAACCACACGGCTTATACTATGGCGAAATACGGCATGAGCCTCTGCACGCTCGGTATGGCGGAAGAGTTTAAATCAGATGGTATAGGCGTCAACTCGCTCTGGCCGATGACCTCAATTGATACGGCCGCTGTACGAAATGTGTTGGGCGGTGATAGCCTTGCGAAGATGAGCCGCCTGCCGTCTATTATGGCAGACGCCGCGTTTCAAGTGCTGTCCCAAGAGGCAAAAACCTACACAGGACAATTTGTTATTGATGAATTTATTCTCGCCGAGACAGGCACCACAGATTTCGATGTCTATAATCAGCCCGGCTATGACGGCCCGCTCATGGCGGATTTCTTTGTGCCTGATGACTGGCTCGCGCGGTCTAAATCCAATGTCATGCAACATCCAGGGTATAAATAGAGGTTTAATATGGCCACGTTAAACGCAGTTGATCCGACTCCAGAACAAATTAATGCCTTCCTCGCCCATGAGCAAGCAGGAGAGCCCGTTTTCATGCTCAACCTGCTTAAGTTTAAACCCCGCGCGACATATTCAGACCGCGACTCTAATCCTGAAAATGATGTCTCTGGCGAGGTCGCCTATGGCCGTTACGCCAGCGCCTTTGGCAAGCTGATGCGCGAGAGAAATATCGGGTTTGAGACAACATTTGCAGGCAATTTGAACGCTATGCTTATCGGCCAAGATGTGGACGCGACGCAGTGGGATAAAATCGCAATTGCCAAATATCCTGACGCGAAAACCATGTTTGAATGCGTCAGTTCAGAAGACTACCGCAAAATTCATTATCACCGCAAAGCTGGCCTTGAGGGGCAGCTTCTGATTTCCTGTTCTGCCGCGAAAGGCTTTTAAGATGTCCCAAACTTTGCTTGTCAATAAACAGGACTTTGCCGAAGTCGCGCTCGTTAATATCAAAGAAGACGCACTTGATGACGGCTGTATTCGCCTAAAACTCGGGCCGTGGGCGCTGACGGCCAATAATATCACCTATATGTTGACGGGCGACCAGATTGGTTATTGGCATTATTTTAATCCGACGGATTACGGCATTCAGATGGATGAAGGCGACGGGATCAAATGGGGGCGTATGCCGGTTTGGGGTTACGGGGAGGTGACGGAAAGCCGTTGCGCGGACGTCAAAGTTGGGCAGCGCGTTTATGGCTTTTTGCCAATTGCGGATAGTTTCGACATGCGCCCCGTCAAACTTACACCGCATGGCTTTCAAGACGGTATGGAACACCGCACAAAACTGCACAGCCTTTATAATGGTCTGACGTTCACTGACAAAGATCCGTCCTTTGGCGTGCATCAAGATTTGCAGCCCGTGCTGCGTCCGCTCTTTACCACGAGCTTTTTGATTGATGATTTCCTTGCCGAGAAAGACTTCTTCGGTGCCGAGCAAGTACTGATATTATCCGCGAGTTCTAAGACGGCGCTTGGGACCGCTTTTTGCCTGAAACAACGTAGCGCTATTCCAACGGTCGGGCTGACCTCCGCGCGCAACAAAGATTTCGTCGACGGCACAGGATTTTACGCAAACACCTATAGCTATGACGCGATCACGGATATGAACCCTGACGTAAAAACGGTGATTGTCGATATGGCGGGCAATGGTGATGTCATGGAAACGGTGCTGGATCACTTTGAAGAAAACATCACCTATATTTGCCGCGTCGGGATATCGCATTGGGACGCAAAACCCAATGTCTCGACCAAAGGCAAAACGCCGTCTGGATTCTTCTTTGCGCCTGACCAAGCTAAAGCGCGCATTGCGGAATGGGGCGGCGCGGGCTTTAACCAACGGCTCGGCGCGCGTTGGCTCCCCTTTCTAGACAGCGCAAGCGATTGGCTTTCCGTTGAAAAACAAAGCGGCGTAGAGCCTCTATTACAAACTTATAAAGAGATGCTCGACGGCACGGCAACGCCTGACAAAGGCTATCTCTTTTCGCTTTAACCCTCGGAGGCTGTGATGACCTATAAATGTTTTGATGTCTCGATAGAAAATAAAATCGCGCATATCGTGATGAACCGACCTGAGAAACGTAACGCTATGATTGCGGAATTTTGGACGGAGCTGCCTGAGATTATCCGTGACATTGACGCGGGGTCCAAAGCGCGCGTTATCGTTATTTCAAGCACAGGTCCTGTTTTTTCAGCAGGCATAGATTTATCGATGTTCGGTAGTGATATGAGTATGGATAAAAACCATCCTCATGCGGGGTTAAACTTTCTGCAAAACAATGTCGGGCCCTTGCAAGACAGCTTCACCGCGATTGAGAAATGTCGCATTCCCGTACTCGCCGCCATTCAAGGCGGATGTTACGGCGGCGGAGTCGATCTCATTACCGCCTGTGACATGCGTTACGGCACAGAAGATAGTTTCATTACGATCTACGAAATCATTGTCGGGATGGTGGCCGATGTCGGGACGTTCCCGCGCATTTTAAATCATATGCCAGAGGGCGTAGTGCGAGAGCTCGCTTATACAGGTCGCAAAATGCATGCGGATGAATGTAAATCGCGTGGGTTATTTAATGACGTTTACGCCGACCAAGAGGCTATGATGAAAGCTGTTATGGAGACCGCCGCCGAGATTGCCGCGCGTCCGCCGCTGGCCGTGCACGGCTGTAAGCATATTATCAGCTATGCGCGCGATCACAGTACTCAAGATACGCTCGACCAAATTGCGGTGTGGAATATGTCCATGCTCATCCCAAGCGAGATGATGGAAGCTATGCAGGCCAAGGGTCAAAAAAGAGAGGGGAAGTTCGCAGACCTCCCCCAACTTAAATCTTTTGGTAGCTCTAAGTCTTAGAACTCAGCTCGTACAGACAGGCGGAAATTTCGGCCTGGCAGCGGGATAAGCTCTTTTAGAAATGAGCTATGCTGACGCGCTTCATCATCGAGCAGGTTGAGCGCTGAGACGGACAACGTCACA
>CALLME010000041.1 GCA_938007945.1 uncultured Caulobacterales bacterium | reverse complement strand
CCCACGGGTGAAAGCATCATTGACGACATACATCACCTGTTACGACAAAGCGAGCACAGGGATGCAGTCGAAGACCGCCTTCTTTGTGCACTCCAAGATATCGCAAAAATATTTATGACCAAGAAAGAGACATAAGATGTCCATATTATCGAATTTCGACCTCGTTTCAGAGGAAGACTTAAAAGCCTATGAGCGCGACGGCGTCGTCTGCTTAAGAGGTGTGCTCTCACCGGAAGAAATTGAGGGGCTGCGCGAAGGCGTGTCATCACAACTCGCCAATTTTGGCAGAACACATACGGCTTATGACTTTGAGGCCATCGCGAAACAAGTTTTTGGCGGTGCGTTTTCATCTCGGTCCAATGATTTGGATGCGGGCGAAGCTGATAGATTTGACTTAACCGAGGTGCAAGAAATTCTCGCCAATGACAAAGACTTGCGCCCCATCAGAGACGTGGTCAAAGACGATGACGGTGGAATGTTCTTTTATGATGCAGCGGGATGGCGCTTTCATGAAGGTATTCGCAAAGCCGCCCTCGACTCCTCCCTCCCAAGTGTCTGCACTAAACTGCTCGACACCACCTATCTCAATTTCTGGGAAGACACGACATTCGTCAAAGCTCCCAATACGGGGCAACGGACATCGTTTCACCAAGACTATAGCTATTTTCAAATCAGGGGCGAAAAATGCTGTATCGTTTGGATTGCACTTGACCCTGTAAACCATGAGAATGGCGCCATGGAATATGTGCGCGGGTCCCACAAATGGGGCAAAAAATACGCGCCAAACCTCCTCGTCTCGCAATCTGTTTTTCCAGACTCGCCATATGAAAAAACACCTGACATAGAAGCGAGTTCAGAGGATTATGATATCATCTCATTTGATGTGCAGCCAGGCGACGTAATTATTCACCACGTACTTACTGTGCATGGATCGCGCGGCAATCAGTCTGCGAACAAAATGCGTCGGGCTGTGTCATTTCGTTACTGCGGGGACGACATCACATATTACGACCGTCCAGGCGCCATCGTACAGCCTTATCTGAAAGACAAACTCAACAATGGGGACCGGTTGTTTTCCAAGGACTATCCAATTGTCTTCCCCCGCCCCTATCCAGAGTTTGAACTCGCCGACAAATTTGAGTTTGAGGACCTGTCAACCACATAGGATGTGCCCCGTCCTATATGTGAGTCACCAGATGGAGGTCGCCCGACCCTCATCTGGTGACATTTTTTATAAATGTTTTTGAGAAAATGGTGGGCGGTAACGGGTTCGAACCGCTGACCCTCTCGGTGTAAACGAGATGCTCTACCAGCTGAGCTAACCGCCCTAAGACAAAGTCTTAATCGTGACGCTTAATGCGCGGCTTTCCCGCCAAGGTCAACCTTTCCGCCCATAATTATTCCGCTTAATGCAGCTTCGTCAGAGGCGCTCCATTTGATTTTCTTGACCTTTTTAGTCAGCGCATGTGCGAGCACTTCGTCAACTGTACTGACAGAGATGATCTCGAGCGCGTTTTTCACATTATCTGGAATATCCGCGAGGTCTTTCACATTATCCTCGGGAATAAGCACAGTTTTTACGCCGCCGCGTAGCGCCGCCAGCATTTTCTCCTTTAGCCCACCAATTGGGAGCACGCGACCGCGTAGGGTCACCTCACCTGTCATGGCCACATCTTTACGCACGGGAATTTGGGTCAACACGGAAACCATCGCCGTGACCATGCCGATACCTGCGCTTGGGCCGTCTTTGGGCGTTGCACCTTCGGGGACATGCACGTGGATATCCGTCGTCTGAAACTTGCGAGGGCTAATGCCGAGGTTTGGTGCTTTCGCCTGAATATAGCTATTAGCCGCCGAGATGGACTCTTTCATCACATCTTTGAGGTTACCCGTCACTGTCACCTTGCCTTTACCAGACATAGACACGGCCTCGATGGTCAAAATATCACCACCTGCTTGCGTCCAAGCGAGGCCCGTCACGATACCGACTTGGTCCTCTTTATCGGTTTCGCCAAAACGGAATTTCTTCACCCCAAGGAAGACTTCGATATTCTTATCCGTGATTTTGACTGTATCAGTCTCGCCCGCGACAATTTTGCGAATAGCCTTACGGCCCATGGTTTGGATCTCACGTTTCAAGCTACGCACACCTGCTTCGCGGGTGTAGTAACGAATAACGGCGCGTAGGGCGCTATCCGAAATTTTTAGCTCGTCCTCTTTCAGACCGTGATCTGTGACCATAGACGGGATTAGATGACGCGTAGCAATCTCAATTTTCTCGTCTTCTGTGTAACCTGGAATGCGAATTATTTCCATGCGATCAAGAAGCGGCTGGCTCATATTTAAAGAGTTCGCCGTTGTAATGAACATCACGTCAGACAAGTCGTAATCAATATCAAGATAGTGATCGTTAAATGTGCTATTTTGTTCGGGGTCGAGCACTTCTAATAGCGCCGCTGACGGGTCGCCTCGATGGTCAGAGCCCATTTTATCTATCTCATCTAACAGAAATAAAGGGTTGTTAGATTTCGCTTTTTTCATCGATTGGATTATACGGCCTGGCATCGAACCAATATAGGTCCGGCGGTGGCCACGTATCTCTGATTCGTCTCTCACACCACCTAAAGACACGCGTACGAACTCACGATTTGTCGCGCGCGCAATTGACTTACCAAGCGACGTTTTACCAACCCCTGGAGGTCCGACAAGGCAAAGAATGGGACCTTTAAGCTTCTTCGTGCGCAATTGCACGGCGAGATTTTCAATAATGCGGTCTTTGACCTTATCAAGGCCGTAATGGTCCGCGTCGAGAATTTCTTGCGCTTTAGCAAGGTCTTTCTGTAAACGCTTACGCTTGCCCCACGGCACAGAGAGCATCCAATCAATGTAATTACGTGAGACATTGGCCTCGGCACTCATCGGGCTCATATTCTTGAGGCGCTTAATCTCTTTGTCGACTTTTTCACGCGCCTCTTTGGTGAATTTTGTCTCTTCGATTTGCTTCGTAAGCTCCGCCATTTCATCAGGCGCGTCATTGCCAAGCTCTGTGTTAATGGCCTTCATTTGCTCATTGAGATAATATTCGCGTTGCGTTTTTTCCATCTGACGCTTCACACGGCCACGGATTTTCTTCTCAACAGACAGCACGCTCATCTCGCCTTCAATAAGACGTAAGATCTTTTCAAGACGCGCCGCGACTTTTGTCTCAGCGAGCAACTTCTGCTTCTCTTCTTGCGGCGCGTTTAGATGGACAGCGATCAAATCAGCAAGTTTTGATGGGTCTTTTGTCTCAGCAACAGATGTCGAAATCTCTTCAGCGATTTTTTTATTCAGTTTCGCGAAACCGTTAAAGCCCTCGACGACTGTCGAAACGAGAGCTTTGCCTTCATTTGTAGCGGGCAATTCGTCTTGAACAATATCAACATATGCTTCGATGATGTCTTCGCGGTCTGTAAACGCTTCGACAACGACGCGCTCCTCCCCTTCAACTAACACGCGCACTGTGCCGTCAGGTAGCTTAAGAAGCTGCATAATTTTCGCGATACAGCCGCGACCGTAAATATCCTCAGACGTCGGGTCGTCTGACGCGCTATCTTTTTGCGTGAGCAGCACAATGCGCTTCTCATCGCGCATGACTTCTTCGAGCGCTTTAATCGATTTCTCGCGGCCCACGAAAAGCGGTACGACCATATGCGGGAACACCACAATGTCGCGTAGCGGTAAAACAGGAGATAGAATTGCGTCAGTCATAATAATCCTTTTCAGGCCAGCTAATGCGCGGCCTTAAGGTGATAGGTGGGGCGCAGGCGCAACTTTTTCAAGCCTCAAATGCACCTATTTTCCACCATCACATAGGTTTATTACGTCTCGTACGGGTCTTAGGACGCCTTGTCTTTTTTCTTTTTCGCGTCCGCATAAATCAACAGCGGTTTCGCCGCGCCGTTTACAACTTCGCCGTTAACCACGACCTCTTCGACACCGTCAAAGCTTGGCAGGTCATACATCGTATCAAGCAGAATATCTTCCATGATAGAGCGCAGTCCTCGCGCACCCGTCTTACGCTTAATGGCGCGCTTTGCGATGGCCGATAAGGCATCATCGGAGAACGTCAAATTCACCTCTTCCATAGAAAAAAGCGTCTGATATTGCTTCACCAGCGCGTTTTTCGGCTCGGTGAGGATTTTAATTAGCGCGTCTTCGTCCAAGTCTTGAAGCGTCGCGATAACAGGCAAACGGCCCACAAATTCGGGGATAAGACCAAATTTCAACAGATCATCAGGCTCAACTTCGTGAAGAATTTCTCCAACGCGGCGGTCGTCAATGTTCTTGATTTTCGCGCCAAAGCCGATTGTGCTGCCCTCGCCGCGATTTGAAATTACCTTATCAAGCCCCGCAAAAGCGCCACCGACCACAAAGAGGATGTTCGTTGTGTCAACTTGGAGGAACTCTTGTTGCGGGTGCTTACGACCGCCTTGCGGCGGTACAGAGGCAACCGTGCCTTCCATAATCTTGAGAAGCGCTTGCTGCACGCCCTCACCCGACACGTCACGTGTGATGGACGGATTATCAGATTTGCGCGAGATTTTATCGACCTCATCGATGTAGACGATACCGCGTTGGGCGCGCTCGACGTTATAATCAGCGGACTGGAGCAGCTTGAGAATGATGTTTTCGACGTCTTCACCGACGTAGCCCGCTTCTGTGAGCGTGGTCGCGTCTGACATCGTGAACGGCACATCGAGAATACGCGCAAGCGTCTGCGCGAGAAGCGTCTTACCACAACCTGTTGGGCCAATGAGTAGAATGTTAGACTTCGCGAGCTCGACATCGGGGTTGTTATTGGCATGATTCAGGCGCTTATAGTGATTATGCACAGCCACAGACAGCACGCGTTTCGCACGCGCTTGACCAATGACATAATCATCAAGTGTTTCGCAGATATCAGCGGGCGTCGGTACACCTTCTTGCGCTTTGGAAATAGAGCCTTTGCCCTCTTCTTTGATAATATCCATGCAAAGTTCGACACATTCGTCACAAATAAAGACAGTCGGGCCTGCGATAAGCTTACGGACTTCATGCTGACTTTTGCCGCAAAATGAACAGTAAAGCGTGTTCTTCGCGTCTGTTGTGCCTGATTTACTCATAATCTTTATCCTTGTGCCTGATATAGGCACGGCTTTGCAAATGAGGTGCCGAATCCTCATATTTATCCACGCTAACGCTATTTTCTTACAAATACATTAGCGAAGCGGCAAATCACAAATATCTCAACACGATTATGAACGTGCTGGCAAGTCCCTCGTGAGGGGAAAATGCGCAAACACGTCGCCTAGTCTTCGTCGCCGCGCTTGCTGTAAACGTGATCAACAATACCGAATTTCTTTGTCTCTTCGGCGGTCATGAAATGGTCACGGTCGAGTGTTTTCTCGATTGTGGCGTATTTCTGACCTGTGTGTTTGACGTAAATCTCATTCAAGCGCTTCTTCATCGCGAGGATGTCATTCGCGTGGCGTTGAATATCAGACGCCTGACCCCGGAAGCCGCCTGACGGTTGGTGGACCATGATACGCGCATTCGGAAGCGCAACGCGCATACCCGCCTCACCTGCTGCAAGCAGGAGCGACCCCATAGACGCCGCTTGACCAATACACACAGTAGACACAGGGCTTTTGATATATTGCATCGTGTCATAAATCGCCATGCCCGCCGTCACAACGCCGCCTGGGCTGTTAATATACATGCTGATTTCTTTTTTCGGGTTTTCGCTCTCAAGGAACAAAAGCTGCGCACAAATGAGGCTCGCCATATTGTCCTCAACAACGCCATTGAGAAAGATGATACGGTCCCGTAAAAGGCGCGAGAAGATATCAAACGCACGTTCGCCACGGCTTGTCGGCTCAATAACAGTTGGGACAAGCCCCATCATCGCAGGGTCATTAATAGGGTGGTTATCAAACATGGTTATTCCTCTTATAGGCCTCTGAAATAGCGCCGTTTATTAAATAGGCCGAATCATCAGCCGTCCTTGCAAGAACAATGCCCGCAAATCATTACTGACATATTGATACGGTAAGCGCCAAGCGCAAGCCCCAACCCGCCCATTCTCTGCGCAAAACCGTGGTCTATGCACAAATGCCGCAGCTTTTTCAGTTCGGGGGCGAAATGGGTGCAGAGGAAAGCCGCTGCAAAGCGGCCCTCCTCTATTTACCCATTCGGCGTAATCAAAAACTTCGCGCCTGTTTTCTTTGCGTTATATTTCGCGACTATGTCCGCATCTAACGCCTCAGGCAGGGAGATTTCGTCCGTGTAATGGCTCGCAAACGTCGTCTTGAGCTCTTTTGCGACGCGCGCGCGTAGTCTGACGCCGACCTCTGGTGCTGATTTGCCGAGATAGTTCGGCAGGAGCCATGCCCCCACGCCCCACGCAAAACCATAGCCACGGTTAAGCACAGTCGGCGAGACATCTAGCCCGCCGTAGAGATAGACCTGCTTATGCTTGGTCGAGCCGTAAATACTATAATCGCTTGGCGTGCGAGCCGCCGCACGCTCCATCGCCGTTAAGATACTATCGGCGAGCGTCCCGCCCCCTGTCGCGTCAAAGGCAAGCGTTGCGCCCGTCTGGTAAACGGCGTCCGTCAGGTCAGCCATGAAGCTGTCCTTGGAGCTATTGACGATATAATTCGCGCCGAGGTCCTCTAGGATTTTGACCTGCTCGTCACGGCGTACGATATTGACGATGTCTACACCGTCCGCTTGGCAAATTTTATTGAGCATCTGCCCGAGATTGGACGCAGCCGCCGTGTGCACAATCGCGCTATGGCCTTCGCCGCGCATCGTCTCAATAAAGCAAAGCGCGGTGAGAGGATTAACAAAGCTCGACGCGCCTTCCTTGGCGGTGTGACCGTCCATTAGCGGCATACACATCATCGCGGGCACACAGCGATACTGCGCATACATGCCGCCGCCCATGACAGCGACCGTTTTCCCGATAAGGCTCTGCGCGTAATCGCTATCGCCTGCCGCGACGACTGTTCCCGCGCCCTCATTGCCCACAGGTAAGTCTTGGCCGATGCGCGCTTTCATCACCGCCATGCCTTGCGGGCTGACGGGGGCGGTCAACACAGTCCTCTCGCCTGACCCGCTAGAGCTTGCCTGATCCATGCTCGCCCAACCAAACATCACGCCGTGATCAGACGGATTAATCGGCGTCGCATCAATACGCACAATAACTTGGACCGAATTCGGTGTAATCATAGGCACGTCGCGCAGCGCCATGGTCAGCTTGCCGTCCGCAGACACAGTCGAAATCATTTGTTTGTAAGTCGTTGGCAATGTCATGGCAGGCTCCGAGAGAGGGGGTTGTTTGAGTTATGCTAGGCGGGAATGACGGGCGTGTCATTGGGAAAGATGAGAACATGGCCGCCATGCAGAAAAATTCTGCAATAAGAGTTTAAATCCTCGAAAAGAGACATAAGCACAGTGTCTTACTTAGAACGATTTCAAGACACTTACACTTCTCGTAGTTTGCAAAACTACCTCGGCCTATCACAAGGTAAGTTTCTATAGCTCTCTGGATTATCTTGTGAATTGCGCCAGCGAAAATATTTGTCATAATAATCATGTGACCTTGATAACATTTTTTGGTGTTGCAAGTATTTTACAACAGCACTGCATGAGTCAGAAATATTTGTGTTACTTTCGCCATACTGTCTAAAACTGCACTGCTTTTTTAAAACTTCAGTATCAACTTGTTCTTCAATCCGTTTTGCAGATAAGTATCTTATATGAACCCACTTGGGTTCAATCTTAAAATCATCATTTGACAAGCCTGGGGCAATTGCGACCCAATCTCCTATTTTTGCATATGCAAAGACAAGGTTTCCGTAAAATGTTCTTGATTTTATTTTATACTCTAAACTCGGCCCTATCCTGACATTGAGAACATCAGTGTTTATCCAAAATTGAGAATACCTAGTTTTTAGTTCCTGTTTGTCAATGAATGGAAGGTCAACGGACATAGCTTTAAACTCATTCCCATGCATCTTGGGAGAATTACAACAACCATAGGGGTAAGATGAAATGGAGCAGAGTTGACCAAACGCGCGCCCACTCATTGAGAGGAAAACTAGTATAGACAGAACAAGAACTTTAGCATTCATTTATGTTATCTTATTACATAAAATTGCAAAAGTAAATGATATACAAATTAGGTCGATGACAAAATCTGCCACTAACAAGCGCCCTATTTTGCGCGGATTAATCCTCTGACCTAATGTCATAATTGCCGCTAAAAGCAGGAATGAAGCGTGTATTAAAAAACCGCCTCTCGGCGGCTTCTTTATTTCTACTGATCCAAGAAACTTCTTTGTTTCCTACTTCTAATTGGACACCTCAATTTCCGCAGGGCTTTCGCTTCTATCTGGCGAATACGCTCTCGTGTCATGGCAGGCTCAGAAAGGGGTTTGTTTGGGGTATGCTAGGCGGGAATGACGGGCGTGTCATTGGGAAAGGTTGGTGTGACAGCAACTATCTAGAGGTTTTCCTAGCCTGTCCGTGCTGGAGTGTTCGGCGATATTTTGAAGGGGGTAAGCCCCACCACCGTTTAGCCGCATTTGTAAATGGACGGTCCGAAGAATAATCCAAAAGCCGCGCCAAACGCGTGATAGACATATCACTCTCTGATAATAAGCGGTGAGCGATATTTTTTCTAACTTCATCTAACACCTCACTGTAATGTGTGCCTTCTTCAGCTAATAATCGCTGTAGTTTTTTTGGATGTATTTGCAAAGTGTTTGCCATGGAAACAGCATCACTATTCATGGCGCCCATAATTGTCGGAAGTATCTCAACCACCACCTCTGTCATTGTCTTGGGAGGCCGCGCTAGTTTTTTTTTCCGCCAATCTAAATAGGATTGGAGAATAGGCGTGAAGACTTTTAGAATCGGCGGCTTATGTTCTTTGCCCAGAAACTTTCGGTGCGTGACAAGCGTGTTCTGGTCCGCGTTAAAATAGACGGGACATTTAAAGACCTCGTTATACATCGTCATATCTTCAGGCGCATCATGTTGAAAGGTCACATAATCCAGCTTAAAATTCGGAACATGTCGATGTGCCAGAACAGAGGCCGTGCCCATGATATGATCAAAATACTGGCGGCAGGGCGGCGAGAGCGGATGCAAGGTGATAACACCCATGACTGTATTGGCTGCCTCATCCTCTTTAACTTCAAATTTTACCCCATTCGTATGGGTATCCAAATAGGGTACAAGAATATCAATGAGGCTCCTAAGATTATCCGTTACAAAGCCCATAAACGCTATTGGGCCAATATTGCGCAAATCATCTGGAGTATTCATAGACGCAATCAGACCGAAGTTGGGCTCATCGCACATCTCGGCGCCAAGCTCAAAGTAATGACAGACGCGACTCCAATCCAAAAGGTGAAGCCCAGAGTCCTGAACAGTGTAATCCAAGCCTGCTACCGCAGCCATTCTATCAGGATCACCCCCCAAAGATCTTATAAAATCTCGAGCTCCATCATCATCTTGACCGCTACGGACATATAATTTTTCCTGCCTCATATCCCCTTTTTAGACCTGTCGAGAAAAAAGGCCAATCAAACCTAAAACCAGACTTACATCCTAAAAAAAGCCGCCTTTCGGCGGCTTCTTGGTTATTATTGATCCAAGAAACTTCTTAGCTTCCTACTCCGCGACGGATGCTTCAACTTCCGCAGGGCTTTTGCTTCAATTTGGCGGATACGTTCGCGGGTCACGCTGAACTGCTGACCAACTTCTTCGAGCGTGTGGTCGGTGTTCATGCCGATGCCAAAGCGCATACGCAAGACGCGTTCTTCGCGCGGGGTAAGGCTGGCAAGGACGCGGGTTGTCGTCTCGCGGAGATTTGACTGAATAGCCGCCTCAATCGGGAGGATGGCGTTATTGTCCTCAATAAAGTCGCCGAGTTGGCTGTCTTCTTCATCACCAATCGGCGTCTCAAGACTGATCGGCTCTTTAGCGATTTTCATCACTTTGCGCACTTTTTCAAGCGGCATAGAGAGCTTCGCGGCAAGCTCTTCTGGTGTCGGTTCGCGGCCAATTTCGTGCAAAATCTGACGGCTTGTGCGCACAATTTTGTTAATAGTTTCAATCATATGCACGGGAATTCTAATCGTGCGGGCTTGGTCTGCAATAGAGCGCGTAATCGCCTGACGGATCCACCATGTCGCATAGGTCGAGAATTTATAACCACGGCGATATTCAAATTTATCCACCGCTTTCATAAGGCCAATATTGCCCTCTTGAATTAGGTCGAGGAATTGCAGGCCACGATTTGTGTATTTCTTCGCAATTGAAATCACGAGACGCAGGTTAGCCTCGACCATTTCTTTTTTCGCTTGGCGAGCTTCGCGCTCCCCTTTTTGAACGGTCTGGACGATACGGCGGAATTCATCGACGGGCACACCTGTTTCTTGCGCCAAAATCGCAATCTCGTTGCGGATTTTTTCAATCGAGACCTTCTCGCGCTTAAGGAAACGGTCCCAGGCCTCTGATGACCCCGCGAGGTCTTCCATCCAATTTGGGTTAAGCTCTGCGCCCAGATAAGCTTCGAGAAATTCTTGACGCGGCACGCCGTTACCATCGGCCAGACGCATGAGGCGACCTTCAAGGCTGATAAAGCGCTTGTTAATCGCATAAAGCTGGTCAATCAGCGCCTCAATCCGGGCATTATTGAGCTGTAGAGATTTAATCTTCTCAATGATGTCCGTTTGAATTTGGTCAAATTCTTCAGCCTGCGGACGGCGCATTTTTTTACCCGATAGGCGCGCGCGAATAAGCATTTGTTGCAGGTTTTGGAAACGCGTGAAGTTCTCTGAAATCTCGTCTAACGTCGCCATGACATCGTCGCGCAGCGCCGCTTCCATAGAGGCCATAGAGAGATTCGTCTTATCTTCTTCCTCATCCTCGTCATCATCGATAGGCTTTTCACCCTCTTTATAGGTCTTCTCTTTCTCGACGATGACTTCTTCGAGATTGCTATCTTCTTCGGTGGCTTCAATCTCACCTTTTTCGATTTTTTCACGGCGGACAGCCGCGCCAGAGCGGTCTTCCTGAATATTACCAATCGAGAGATTGTAAGTTGAATCGAGGTCAATAATGTCGCGCAGAAGGATGCGGCCCTCTTCAAGCTCTTCGCGCCAAATCATAATCGCTTCAAAGGTTAGCGCACTTTCACACAGACCCTTAATCATTGTGTCACGGCCCGCTTCAATGCGTTTGGCAATCGCAATCTCCCCTTCACGAGAGAGCAGTTCAACCGTGCCCATTTCGCGCAAATACATGCGGACTGGGTCGTCAGTACGGTCAAGCTCTTCCTTGGAGTTGCCGCCTTTAACGGCTGTCGTTTCAGCGCGCGCAAGGGTTTTAGAGCCAATCGTCGGCTCATCTTTTTCCTCAATAACTGAGATACCCATTTCGGAGAGCTGCGCGAGCGTAATCTCAATAGCGTCAGGCGTAATCGCGTCCATATTGAGGTATTTGTTGAGCTCTTTCGTCGTCAAAAGACCGCTTTTCTTGGCAACCGCAATCATGCGCTTCACTTCAACAGATTCGAAATTCAGAAGACCCGCCTCTGTCGTTACAGGCAC
>CALLME010000040.1 GCA_938007945.1 uncultured Caulobacterales bacterium | reverse complement strand
ACTGACACCGCAACTCGTCAGCGTTTACAGCTGGGTTGGGTACGATATTGACGGCCGCACAGACATTAGCTGGGGCGACGCTATCCGCTTGCGCCTGTCTGAAAAATCAGAGCAGCTTGGCCGCTATCTCGACCACGCACTCACACTCCAATCTAAAGGCAAGCTCGATGCATCGGGCGAGAGAGCGCTAGATCAACTTGTCGATAAATTATCAGACGCCAAAGAAAGCGCTGAGCGCGATTTGACGCTCTTTGCCAAAGATCTCTCGGATCCTGAAAATCTTGTCGCGGCGGCGAATAATCTTACGCGCGTCTCAACACGTCGTCTCCTCAATGTCTCCAGAGTCACGCCGCTAATTAACAAGGCGATCAAAGGCGCTGCGACAGCGACACTCGCGCGCGACCTCATCGGACTACGCGCGCTTATGGCGAGTTTTGGTCTTGGCACATCACGTATACATTTTCGTTTAAATGAACGCCACGTTATCTCGGCTGTGCGCCAAGTCTTTGGTATTAAAGACCGCGGCGCGGATAACCGCACACTCCTAGAGCGCGCGTCTCGCGTGACAAAGAATGTGAAGCCCGTACAGGTAAATTTTGCCTCGCTTGAGCTCGAAAAATCAACGGCTCATCAACAGATGATGCTGACCGCGCAAATCCATAAATATATCGACGACGAGACGCCAATCCGCCTATTGATTGCAGAGACGGAGGATAGCCTTGTGCCCCTCGGCATGCTGTATATTGCCAAGACTTACGGGCTGGAAAATCATCTTGATATTTCGCCGCTCTTTGAGACGGCTGACGCGCTTAATAATGGCGGACGGATTATCTCTAAGATGCTCGCCAATCCTGTGTACCGCGATTATGTCGAGTCGCGCGGCGTATTTGCCATTCAGACAGGCTTCTCTGATGCGGGGCGCTTTATGGGGCAAATTCCAGCGACACTCGCAATTGAGCGCCTCCAAAGCCATTTCGCCCAAGAAATGAAACGTCACGGGGTGAAAAATGTCTCGGCGATTGTGTTTAACACACACGGCGAAGGGGCAGGGCGCGGCGGTCATCCAGGTACCATTCGCGAACGCGTCGATTACGCCATGAGCCCTTGGGCCATTCACCAATTTGAGAAACGCGGCATCCACCTCACGCATGAAACCAGCTTTCAGGGCGGCGACGGCTATATGTGGTTCCAAACGCCAGACCTCGCCAAAGCCAGCGTCTTTAGCCTTATTGAAGTGCGCCATGACGACCGCTCTGAGGCGGAAGACGATGTATTTTACACTGACCGTGACTTCTCCTGGGATATGTTCCGCACAATTGGATCTGAGCAAGACAGTCTTTACAACGATCCGAATTACGTCGGACTGCTCGGCGGATTTGGGCAAAACATGCTTATCCCGACAGGCTCTCGTGCCGCAAAACGCGCCAAGTCGGGTAACGGCTCTGATATGTTCAACCCGCGTCAGCTTCGCGCTATCCCTCATAACGCCATCTTGCAGCAATTTGGCACGCCTGCAAATATCTTCTACGGCGTGGGCCGCGCGAGTTCTATCGACGTCGATAAATTCTTGAGTCATCTAAAAAATTCAGCGCGTATGCGCTCATGCTTTGGGCTTGTGATAGCCACTTTACAGCGTACAGATAGCTCTATTCTGACGGCCTATGGACGCCTTTTCGATCCAGGTTTCTGGGTCTCGCGCGGGCTGTCAGGTAACGAGCCTATACTTGCGGAAAAGTCGCTCATCGTGGCGGAAACACTTAAAAATAGCGGCTGGCGCAATCAGCTTGTTGATCTCGCGACGCGTCTTCGCATGGATATGTATGAAGCGAAAGCTGCCTTTGGACAGGCTGAACCCAAAATCCAGCTCGAAGGCAAGGATGAGAGCTTGCAAATTTTGCACGCGCTCCGTCTCGCGGTTGTGATGAAAATGCTGATTGTCGCGACCGATTTGCCTGCCAATGGTGCGGAGCAGAGCAGCCAGCTTAACGTGCTACAGCGCCTTCAAACGTTCCAAGTCGACGGCATTATTGCCGATCTTGAAAATCGCTATCCAGAGCGCACAGAAGGTCTTGATTGGACGAAACGCCTCTCAGAGAAAACAGCCATCCCTGCGGGCGGTGGCCACAGCTTCCCTCATATCTCAGAGTCCATCGTCAAACCCCTAGGCCGCGCCGCCCAACTCGCCCGCCAAGCCACAATCGCGATTACGCACAGATTTGATGCATATGGGTAGGGTGGGTATCTGCTTTTTTAATGACTAGGAGTATTTTTTAATATTGTTTTTCTAGGAGACGCGGACATTAAGATTTAAAGCATATCAATCATTTCCTGATGTTAAGACTAAAGGGTCCTGGCTGATTTGAGTAAAGATTTTTTTCCAAATTTCTTGCCCATCAGCATCTAAGTGGAGCAAAAAGTGATTTGAAGTACGAGGCAAAAGTGACCAACTTGGCAGTGTTTGCGCTATGTAAATTGCATTATTAGAACCCACAGAAATTGATGTAGGACAGAACGCGAAATCCGACAGTTGTTTCGACCATATCTCTGTCCCGTCCTCATCAAAATAAACGAGTTTGATATTTTCTGATTTACGACCGCTTTCTTTGAGTTCTCTTTCATTGCCAATCAGAAAGAATCCATTTTCTTGCCCAGCGACAATTTTTACATATCCCAGTCTCTGAGAATAAGTTCTCTCCCAAATTTTCTCGCCTTGAGAATTGAGTTTTAGTAGATAACTCTCAAGGCGTTTCTCGCCCTTCTGTATAGAAGTAAAGCCTGTTATTAGAAAATCACCTTTTGCGGTTAGGGTGATTGCTTGAGCCCGCTTTTGATATTTGGGTGATGAGCCGTAAAGTTTTTCCCATAAGATTTCTCCATGAGCTGTTAAACGTAAAATGTAGAACTGTTCTTAAGTAGATCTTCCCCCGAATAGGTATCCCGCTATCAGCAATCCACCATCCGGTAGGGCTATCATATTAGTCAGTTTGTTGAAGCCATGTCCTAGAACCGTCTTGTCCCAGACAACATCCCCACGACTATCGATGCGAGTCAGATTTATCTTACTCCCTTCGCCTTCAATCTCTGGGAAGCTATCATAATTTTTTAAGAGGAAGAAACTACCATCGGAGGATTCAACTATTTTACGTCTAGGGTCGTCTTGAAAATCATAACTTCTCTCCCAGACTATTTTACCGTCATTTCCTAGACGTTTTAGCCGTGACATATGGTCATATTTCTTAGACATCCATCCCTTCTTCAGCCGAATATAACCAGTCAGCAACGCTCCCCCATCATTTGTGAGAACAAGATTATTTGTGCGTTCAGTAAGGTTGCGAGGCTCGAGGTAATTCCAAATTTTATTTCCTTTAGAATCTAGTGCGAAAACGTTTGCTCCATCTCTGGGATTTGCTGATGCACCAAATAGAATGCGATCTGTATCTAATCCCGAACTGACAGATAGATGACTGTTTCTTGCGCAAGTCTTAGTAAGCGCATATCCATCCCTTCTATCGGCTCCTATATCTGTCCGCTTTAGGTCAGTCGTATTGAATTTCTGTGCTTTCTGCTCAGAATTTTGTGACGGGACGACTTTAATTTCGTTTACACCGCCTGCCACTAGCGAAAAACCTGTGAATGTCGCAGCGAGTATAGCTAAAAACGCGCAAATCGAAATAACGTTTTTCTCAGGTTTTGGTGTCTTCTTCATAGGTTCAACCTAGCAGTTGAATGCAATTGTTCAACTCATATCCCGATCACTAACACCTATACCTCAATCCGGACTCGCAAAAGCGGCCTTTCGCGCCTAAGTTAGAGGCTATGCGGTTTGGCGATCATTTTATGGAAGAGCTGAAAGCCCGCGTCCGCGTGTCGGATGTGGTCGGTAAATCTGTGAAATTAAAACGCCAAGGCCGCGAATATGCGGGATTGTCGCCCTTCACCAATGAGAAAACGCCGAGCTTTTTCGTCAATGATGAGAAGGGGTTTTATCACTGTTTTTCCAGCGGAAAGCACGGCGACGCGATTAGCTTCCTCATGGAAATCGAGAACCTCTCTTTCCCTGAAGCGGTCGAACGTCTCGCAGGCATTGCGGGCATGGACCTGCCCAAAGCGGATCCGCAGGCCGAGGCGCGCGCCAAACAAAACAAAATTGCCATTAACTGGATGGAGGAGGCGCAGGCCTTCTTCGCCAAATCTCTCATGCGAGAGGTCGGGCGAGAAGCGCGTGAATACCTCAAAAGTCGTGGGCTGACCCAAACAGCGGCAGAACGCTTTGGCATAGGCTTTGCGCCTGACAGTTTTGACGCGCTGCGTGATGAACTTCTGCAGAAAGGTGCCGACATCAAAGTGCTGGTCGAAGCGGGGCTGCTGATTGAGCCAGAAGACCGCACGCGGCAACCGTGGGATAGGTTCCGTAACCGCATCATGTTTCCTATTCGCGATCCGCGCGGGCGGCTTGTCGCCTTTGGTGGGCGGGCGATGGAGAAGGACGCTAAGGCCAAATATCTCAATTCGCCAGAGACAGCGCTGTTTCACAAGGGGCGGGTACTTTACCGCTATCCCGAAGCGCGAAAATCGCTCGTCGCGCCGAATAACCCTGCGCGAGGATTGATTGTTGCTGAAGGGTATATGGATGTCATCGCGCTTGCGCGCGCAGGGTTTGAGCAGGCGGTTGCGCCCCTCGGGACGGCGCTGACGGAAGATCAGCTTGATTTGTTATGGCGGGCAGGGCCTGAGCCTATCCTCTGTTTTGACGGCGATAAAGCAGGCATTCGCGCGGCCTTTCGCTCAATCGAACGTGCGCTGCCCAAGCTCAAACCCGGGCAAACGCTTCGCTTTGCGCTCCTCCCCGAAGGACAAGACCCTGACGACCTTATTCAGGCCAAAGGGCCGAGCGCGATGAAAGAGGTGCTGGATAGCGCGATACCGCTCGTCGATATGCTCTGGACGCGCGAGATAGAAGCCGGGCCGCTCAACACGCCAGAGGACAAGGCAGGGCTGAAAGACCGAATCTATGCAGCCTTGCGTGAAATTAGCCATGATGGCGTCCGGGAGCAGTATAAAACTGAGCTTCTGGCGCGTTTTGATTCTGAATTTGGCTGGAAAGCTAATCGGCAACAGGGGCGCGGGGGCAATAATTGGGTGTCAAAGAAGGCCAGTCCGCAGATGAAACAAAACATGCGCGACGGGGCGATGTCCGAATCGCGCGAACGGCGTCTGATTGGCGCAATTTTAGAATGGCCTCTCTTGCTCGAGAGCTTAGATGAGACCTTCTTTTCGCTGCGGTTCGCCTCAGATAGCTGCCGTCAACTCCAAAGCGCGATACAAAGCTATTTTTCTACCACAAAAGCTGTTGATAAACGCAGTCTTCATGCCCATATAGAGCATATAGGACTGGACTCCCACTTGAAGAAGTTCTCCGCTGACCGCTTTCTCTGTGTAGCGGCGATGGGGGGCAATGACGCGACACTGAACCAAAGAGAGGCTATCTTTCAACAAGAAGCCGCAGCCCATATGGGCCAAGGACAGGATGAGCGCGTAGAAAGTGAAACACGGTCACGCCTCGTAGATTCCATCTATGAGAACAACACAGATGCGCTTAGGCGGTTGATGCGAGCTTCTCGCAATGATCGCTAGGCGTTCGAGATGAATTACCGCCTGTCGGTTCGGTGGTTTGCGCCAGACTGAACAGGCTTAACGTATTTATAAGACAGTCAGTTCAAAATGACTGTTTTGACCGAGGTGTATAAATGGCAAAAGCTGCCCAAAAAGCGACTGCGAAAGCTAGCGCGAAAAAATCCCCCGCAAAAAAGACAAAGACAACGGC
>CALLME010000039.1 GCA_938007945.1 uncultured Caulobacterales bacterium | reverse complement strand
GCCCACGACCTGTGCATCCGTTTCATGTGCGGCCAGTGTCTCATTGCGACCCGGATGGTCCTTGCCAGACACATGTAGAAACGGTGCAAAAAATGGCTCGTCCCAAACATCGCAATCGGCGCGCGATCCAAAACTTCTCATCATAGCGGTTGAGAGATTACGCGGCCCCGACCACATGCAAATAGGCGTACTCACGTGAAACCCTATGCAGAGGTATCAGCGTGAATATGCGCTTGGTAGAGCTTTTGTAGCCGCTCCACCATCGGCCCGCGTTTGCCGTCACCAATGATACGCCCGTCAATTTCACCCACAGGCGCAAGGCCTGCAAATGTGCCCGTGGTGAACGCTTCATCCGCGCTATAGCATTGCATCAGGCGAAAGTTTTTCTCAAAAACGGGAATATTATTGGCTTTGCAAAGCTCCACAATTTTGCCGCGCGTAATCCCGTCCAAGCAATAATCACCAGAGCTAGTCCAGACTTCTCCGTTTCTCACGATGAAGAAATGCGTTGAGTTGCATGTCGCGACAAAACCTTGCGGGTCGAGCATGAGGCCTTCATCTGCGCCCGCCTTAATCGACTGGATGCAGGCCGTGATACAGTTGATTTTAGAGTGTGAGTTCAGACCTGGGTCTTGCACATCGGCGCGGCCGCGACGCACAGCCACAGTATAAAGCTTGAGCGTATTTACGGCCGTTTTTGGATCAGGCTCTTTAAATTCTGGCGCGATGACAATTGTCGCGGGGCTGATAATCACGCGCGGGTCTTGATAAGGCGTACTGCGAAGACCGCGCGTCACCATAAGCCGAATATGGACATGCTCTTTCATGTCATTAGCTTTGAGCGTCTCATCAATGCGCGCGATGAGCGCGTCTTTGCTGATACCAATGTCGATATCGAGCGCCTTTGCACCCTCCCATAAGCGGGTCATGTGATTGTCAAGAAATGCAACGCGGCCATTATGAACACGCAGACCTTCCCAAATGCCGTCTCCGAGCATGAAGCCTGAATCAAAGACATTAACGACGGCCTCTGCGCGGCGTTTTAGCTCGCCATTAACGTTAAAAAATACTGTTTCATTGCGTGCGTCTGGCACATAAGCGTGAGAGCCAAATGACATATTGTCCTCATTAAAAGTAGTTAAAGACGAAAATGTCCAACCAATAGCCTATAAGTTAATCGAATAAAAAGCGAGTTTGAAGCGCTTTTTGGGTCATCAGATTGCTATTTCAACCTCGATTTTAGCAAATTATGTCTCGCGCATTGGCAGTAGAGACACATTTGAGATCCAAATATGACAGACCCCTCTTCCGGGTTACTGGAAGAGGGGTCGTCGTGCGTTACGACTCTGAAATCCCAATTGGGGGAGGAATTTCTGGGTCACAACGCGCGCCCCGAGGTATGTGGAAGGTGGTCGTCCCCAACCGCAATTGCCTCAGGCAAACTAAATTATTCGCCTATAATAGACCGGTGCGCAATGCGCACCATATTAGCCTCACTAATAAAGCTAGCATATTTTTCGTAATCTTGCAAAATATTTGCGTCTAAAATCGTCTCTAGGCTGTCGCCAGCATCGATGCGCGATTTAACGCGGTCGTGAATGTTTTGCAGCATATCGCGCGCGGCAGTAAGGTCAGCTTTGCTTGCAATCGGACCATGACCCGGAATGATCACTGTATTTTCATCGGCCATAGCGAGCACTTTATTATGCGCCGCAATCATGCCGAGCACACTGCCGCCTGCATCCACGTCGATATAGGGAAAGAGGCCATTGAAATAATTATCGCCCATATGCACTGTGTTGGCCTCTTTGAAATGAACAAGGCTGTCCCCATCAGTATGGGCAGAGGGCGTGTGTATGAGGCTGACTGTATGGCCGTTAAACATCATATCCGTCACGCCGTCATATGTCGTTGTCGGCCAAAGGCTTTCGTCCACCGCATTCGTTGTACGACCAAAAAGCTTGTTCTCAAACGTCATACCGAGGCGCTTTCGGACATTTTCATGAGCAACTAGTTCTGCCCCTGCTGCCGCCATTTGCGCGTTCGATCCTGTATGGTCACCGTGATAATGCGTATTGAGTACAAATTTGAGCGGCGCATCCGTTAGCCCGCGGACTTGCGTCAAAATACCTTCCGCGTTTCGCGCAAATTTATCATCAATTAGCAGAACACCATCATCGCCGACGCTGACGCCGACATTACCACCAGGGCCGAAGATGACATAGAGATTATTGCCAATGCTTTCTGTGCGCAGGTCATCGGCGGGCGCAGGCAGCTCACGGTCAATCGCGACAATTGCTTTTGCCGCGTCCTTCGCGGCGTTTTTCATATCAGACGTCGCTTTTGAGACATCTGACGTCGTGTCTGCGCTGCAAGCGAGAAGCATAAAGGCGGCGCTTGCGAATAATAAATGTTTCATAATGGTTTCCTTAAAGTATAATTTTAACGTTCTGTTCGCGGTGGCAAGACACGGTCTGGGCAGATATGACCGTCAATCATGGCGCGAATGTTAATCAGGACCTTTTCACCCATTTCACGGCGTGATTCAAATGTCGCTGAGCCAATGTGCGGTGCGAGAATGACGTTTTCGCGCGCCATGAGTTTCGGATGAATGCGCGGCTCTTGCTCATAGACATCAAGTCCTGCGCCGCTAATCAG
>CALLME010000038.1 GCA_938007945.1 uncultured Caulobacterales bacterium | reverse complement strand
GCGGCCCCACCAGCGAAAGCGCATTTCCTTGCCGTAACGCTTCTTGAGCCGTTTTACCGCAAAATCTGAGGCATGAAAAGAACTCGCGGCGCCTGTTGTACTTACAGGCGGCGTGGTCGCATCGACAATATCAGAAAGTGTGTCAGTTATAGAATTCGACATCAGTCATATTGCTCGCGGTAGCGGCGCACAATCGTTAGCGCAATCACATTAAGAAGAAGCGTTATCACAAACAGCACAAGACCGAGCGCGAAAGCAGCGAGTGTTTTCGCACTGTCAAATTCTTGGTCGCCTGTCAGCAGCGCCACAATCTGCACTGTCACAGTCGTGACGGCTTCAAACGGGTTTCCCGTCAGGTTAGCGGCGCGGCCTGCGGCCATTACCACAATCATCGTCTCGCCAATGGCGCGTGAAATGGCGAGAAGAAAGGCGCCGATAATACCGGGCAAAGCCCCTGCAAAAATCACTTGCTTCATCGTCTCTGATTTAGTCGCGCCAAGCGCGAGAGAACCGTCGCGCAAGGACTGCGGCACAGCTGAAATCACATCATCTGAAAGCGAGCTAATCAACGGGACAATCATAATGCCCATGACCACACCCGCCGCAATTGCGCTTTGTGTGGGAACCGCGAATCCAAGGCTTTCTGCGAAGGTTCGAATAGTGGGCCCGACGGTGAGGAGTGCGAAAAAGCCGTAAACTACGGTTGGGATACCCGCGAGAATTTCGATCAGCGGCTTAACGATTTTACGTGTTGTGGGATGCGCGTATTCGGCCAAATAGATCGCGACCATCAGTCCAATTGGCCCTGCCACCGCCATAGCGACGAGCATGATAAGGAAAGTGCCCGCAAAAATGGGCACGGCCCCAAAAGCGCCAGAGGACCCTGCTTGGTCTGCACGCAGCGCAGTTTGCGGCGACCATTGCAAGCCAAAAAGGAACTCATTGAGTGGGACTTGTTCAAAAAATCGCCAGCTCTCAAAAGCGAGCGACATAACAATACCAAAGGTGGTCAGAACGGCGATAAAAGATAGCCCAATTAGCATCGCTTGGATGAAGCGCTCGACATGAGTACGGGCGCGAAAATCCGCTGTAATGCGCTTTGAGCAGAGCAAAACCACGCTGATGGCGAGCACGATTAGCGCCACAAGCCAGCCGAGGTGAAAGCTCATCCCGGATGTTTCTGCTCTCAGGAAAAGCCCGGCAATAAACACGGCAAAACCGCCGAGCCCGACGAGCCAGGCTGTGAAGAGCCCGTGATAATTCGCTTGAGAATGCCATCCGCCCTTTATGCCGCCACCGACCGCCGTCAGGCGGGTGCGCGCAAGGTTACGATTGACAAAAAAACCAGCAACTGTGCATACGGCGAGTAGAGCAAGAATATAGACAGGAAAGTTAGACACCTGCGCTCCATAAAACAGTTTTGTGACAGTTGCGCGACAAAAAAGCCGCCAAATGGAGAGATTATCTCTCCTCTCAACGGCCTTAAAGGATAGCTCGCGCGGAGTCTATAAACCCCGCGCCTGCCTTTGAATTTAGACGTGGATTATTGCGAATAACCTATGCCATTGCGCACATTTGCGACAAATGTTTGACGCTCAGCTTCTGGAAGCGGCACAAGACCGATTTCTTCAAGATATCCGCCCTCACCTGCGGCCGCGTCTGAGAGGAACTCCATCGCAAACTCGCGCAAGCCAGGCGTTTTGTCAAAATGGTCGGCTTTGATGTAAAAATAAAGCGAGCGAGAGATATCGTAATCACCGGCCGCAATATTTTCAAACTCAGGCGCCACGCCATCAATTTCTGCACCCTTAATCTTGTCCTCATTCTGCGCGAGGAAAGAATAGCCAAAGACCCCCACAGCCGTAGGCGTGTTCACAAGCGTCTGAACGAGTGCATTGTCGTTTTCGCCCGCATCAATCCACTTGCCGTCTTCACGTACAGTATGCGCGAGTGTGGCAAAGGCTTTCTTGTCCGCTTCGCGCATGTCCGCCATACAAGGGATAGTTTTCGCGCCGCCCTCCATTGCGATTTCTACAAACGCGTCACGTGTGCCAGATGTTGGAGGTGGGCCGTAAGCTTCGATTGTGTAATTAGGCAATGCAGGATTGATATCTGTCCACTTCGTAGCTGGATTTGGGATCATCGTGCAGTCGGTGTCAGACGTCGGCACCATTTTCGCAAAAGCCATATAAACATCTTTAAGGCTCATATTGATATTAGCTGAGTCGATTGCATTGGCGACAACGATACCGTCAAAACCGATTTTAACTTCGACAATATTGTTCACACCGTTATCACCGCACAGGTCAAACTCAGATTTCTTCTGACGACGTGACGAGTTGGTCACATCAGGCGTGTCCATACCGTTACCTGCGCAGAACAACTTATGTCCTCCACCTGAACCTGTGGATTCGACGACAACATTATAGCCTGTCTTGTTTTTAAACTCCTGCGCGACCTTGGTCGAGAATGGATAAACCGTCGAAGAGCCGACAATGCGAATGTCGCCGCCTTGTGTGTTCGCCGCAGTTGCCACCTTTTTGGCTGTATCTTTTGCAGCCTCCTTGGCGGTGTTAGTATCGCCGCCACAGGCTACAAGAAGGGCAGCTGTGCTAAGCGAAAGCGTAAATGTGTGTAGTTTCATGTCTATCTCCTGACAGAGTTCTTAAAAATCAAAGCCGAGGCGCGCGACAACGCCGTTTACGCTATCTGCTGCCCCATTTGTGGCATCAGAGTCAAAGTAATTGATACGAAGACGCGTTTGCTTTGTTGGCATCCAATCCGCACCCAGAATAACTGTATCCAGTTCTCCAAGATAAGGACCGTCCTGCACATCAATGACGTCATAACGGGCAACAAGCGCTACGGCGCCCATGCCACCGCTTCCAAACGGATTGTCAACTTTTGGACGATCCCATGTTCCATTAGACGCTTTATAAGTGCG
>CALLME010000037.1 GCA_938007945.1 uncultured Caulobacterales bacterium | reverse complement strand
ACACTTTCTGATATTGTCGATGCGACCACGCCGCCTGTAAGTACAACAGGCGCCGCGAGTTCTTTTCATGCCTCAGATTTTGCGGTAAAACGGCTCAAGAAGCGTTACGGCAAGGAAATGCGCTTTCGCTGGTGGGGCCGCGCCGCCATTGGCGTGGCGTTGGCCGCACTTCTTTGGCTTCTTGTTAGTCTCGTCGGCACGGGCTACACCGCGTTTCGCCAAAACTTTATCACCGTCGATGTGCAGATAACAGAATCAATTGTTGACCCGACAGGTGCGCGCGATCCAGAGGCCTTGCGCGGCGCGAACTACCGCAAAATCATTCAAAACACCATGTATGCGCAGTTCCCAGAGGTTACGGCGCGCAAAGAAAAGCAAGCGCTATTCGCGCTTATTTCAGCTTCGGGTGCCACCAACCAAGTCCGCCAAATGGTCTATAACGACCCCTCTCTTGTCGGGCAGACTTTGACGCTTACCATGCCGACCTCTGACCAAGTTGATCAGCTTCTCAAAGGCTATATTGACCGAAATGTGCCAGAGAGCCGACGTAAAATCTCTGATCAACAGATTGCATGGGTCGATAGACTTAAGGAACAGGGCGTCATCCAAAGTAAGTTTAATAAAATCTTCTTCACTAATCCTGATAGCCGCGATCCAGAGCTCGCGGGGATTGCAAGCGCGGTGATGGGATCGGTCATGATCCTCTTTGTCGCCTTTGTGCTCGCCTTTCCGATTGGTGTGGGGGCAGCGGTTTATTTGGATGAATTTGCGCCCAAGAATAAGTTTACAGATTTTATCGAAATCAATATCAACAATCTCGCTGCCGTGCCGTCGATCGTTTTCGGTCTCCTTGGCCTTGCTGTGTTCCTGAATTTCTTTGGCATGCCGCGATCTATTCCGCTTGTCGGGGGAATGGTGCTCGCGCTGCGCGTGTTTCCTACCATCATCATTTCGACGCGGTCTGCACTACAGTCTGTGCCGCCCTCTATGGTGGACGGCGCGCTCAGTCTCGGTGCGTCTCATACGCAGGCTGTGTTTCACCAGAAACTGCCACTGGCTGCGCCTGGCATTTTGACAGGGTCCATCATCGGTATGGCGCAAGCGCTCGGCGAAACCGCCCCGCTTTTGATGATCGGAATGGTGGCTTTTGTAACCGAAGTGCCAAGCTCTTTCACAGAGCCAGCAACGGCCCTGCCTGTGCAGATTTTCCTATGGTCCGATAGTGCCGAACGCGCGTGGTCAGAGCGCACCTCTGCGGCTATCCTCGTGCTGCTAGCCGTGCTAATTATTATGAACGGGCTCGCGATTTACCTCCGCTCTAGACTTGAGAAGAAACGATAAATGGCTAACGATATCCCCCTCACTGACGGTTATACTGGCGACACAGAAGAGGCGCTTCGTGCGCAGCGTCTAAAGATGCAGGCCCCTGTCGCGAGCGCCAAAGCAAATATCGCTGAGCGTAACATCAAATTCACATGCCGCGGCGTCAAAGTCCATTACGGTAATTTCGAAGCGCTGCACGGTATTGATATCGATATTCCTGACCGCGGTGTCACAGCTTTCATTGGCCCCTCAGGCTGTGGTAAATCGACATTTCTGCGGACCTTTAACCGTATGAATGACACGATTGCAGGCTGTCGCGTCTCTGGCGAAATTAAGATGGATGGTCAGAATATTTACGACGAAAATCTCGATCCCGTGCTGCTTCGCGCGCGCGTTGGTATGGTGTTTCAAAAGCCAAACCCATTCCCAAAATCGATTTATGATAATATCGCCTATGGTCCCAAAATCCACGGGATGACGAACAGCAAAGCTGAGATGGATGCGTTAGTTGAAAAATCTTTGCGCCGCGCAGGGCTTTGGGATGAAGTGAAAGACCGTTTAAAACTCTCGGGGACTGGCCTGTCTGGCGGGCAACAACAACGCCTCGTAATTGCGCGCGCCATTGCCGTCTCGCCTGAAGTGATTTTGATGGACGAACCCGCCTCTGCGCTTGATCCCATCGCAACGGCTAAGCTTGAAGCCCTGATTGAGGAGCTCAAAGAGCGTTACTGCATCGTGATTGTGACACACTCTATGGCGCAAGCGGCGCGTATTTCTGACAAGACGGCCTTCTTCCATCTGGGCGACTTGATTGAGTATGATGATACGGCAACAATTTTCACCAAGCCAACAGATTCGCGTACCGAAGATTACATCACAGGCCGAACGGGCTAGGGCCACATAATGAGCTCTGTTTTATTCGTCTGCCTTGGCAATATTTGCCGCTCCCCGACAGCAGAAGCTATTTTTAGGAAACGCGCGTCCGAGGCTGGACTAGACGTTGTTATTGACAGCGCCGGTACTGGCGGCTGGCACGTCGGCGCGACCCCTGATTCACGTTCTGTTGCGGCAGGTGAAGCGGCAGGTTATAGCTTTGCAGGACAAGCTGCGCGCAAGGTTGAACGCACAGATTTTGCAAAATTTGATTATATTCTCGCCATGGACCGCGAAAATTTGCGGAATTTACAGACACTCGCGCCAGAGGGTTATTCGGGTCATTTAGGCCTATTTCTCGACTTCGCCCCTAACCAATCCATACGCGAAGTCCCCGACCCTTATTATGGCGGCCAAGACGGATTTAAGCAGGTGGTTTACCTCATTGAGCAGGCAAGTGAGGGCCTCATTAACAGGGTCTCAGAACACTCTTAATCTTCGCCAGTGACGGAACGCAGCGGCACAGTCTGAATAACGGGCTCGCCTTTAAACGCGTAATAGCGCGACACTTCATACCCTTGGTCACGAAGTAGGTCTTGCACGCTGTCTTCTCCGAGCAAATGCCCAATACCAATGCCTGCAAAGCCAGTGCCATTGCCTTCCATAAAGCGCGTGAATTGGCGCGACCAATCACGGTTCACATCGTCAAAAAAGACCTGATAAATATCGGGGGAGCGTTTTCGCGTCTCTTCAATCAACTCACGCGTGAGATAATTGGTTTGCCCGACAGACCATGCCTGCGCCACTTTTGTGAGGTCGCTGCCGAGCGTATTAAAACCTTCCAGTGTGTCGCTGAGCAGTTTCATTTGTACGAATTGAGGCTGCTCTGCTGCGCGGGTCAGTTGACCTTCCATCGTATCGAGATAGATGATGTTTTTGCCTTGCGCCGCTGCGCGAGATTTAAGCGCGTCATCCGCTGAGAGTTCAGGCGTAAGTCCAGCTTCCGCAGCTGCTGCGACCGTCAGAAATTCGCTCGCGAGCCACGGTTTCATATTATCGAGCGTGGCGACGGCTATACCGCTATTGTTGGCCGCCGCATCGAGTAATTTAAGCTGATAGCTATCAAGCTCGCCGGACAGCCGCAGACCGTCCGTGCGAAAGCCAAGACTTTGGGTGAGGACCGATGCCTTAATCTGTGCGCTAGGGCCTGTATCGATTTCAAAAAATACCGTGCCTGACTCGCGAAAAATGCTTTCTAGATCGCCAGACATCCAATCAAATTCGGATGAGAGAAGATGAACTGTGCCAAACAAATAAAGGGTGCTGTCATGGTCTTTCACCACCCATACAGCAGGGCCGTCATTACGTGCGCGAGCCTCCGCGATTTTGCCATCAACTGTGCCGCCTTGGCCACAAGCCACGAGCAGGGCGCCACAGAAAAGCGCTGAGACAGATGTCATATAGGTCTTGAAAATACGCATAAACGGCTTCTGCCTAAGACGCGGCGTTTAATCAATACGCCATTTTAGATGCAGGCTCCGCAGCTGAACTTTTCATTGCCATTGGCAAGGCAGGTGACTAGAACACCCTTCACGCACCTATAGCTCAGCTGGATAGAGCGCTGCCCTCCGAAGGCAGAGGTCGCACGTTCGAATCGTGCTAGGTGCGCCAATAACTCAATTCATTAGAACTTACGGTACGGCGAAGCTTAGGCTTGAGAATATCGTGTCATAGTCGGCGCGGTTATTGTCTTCCATAGGGTCAGACCAGACGGCGTGCTGCATCCATGCGCCTTTGGACGGTTTTTTAAACGTCACGAATCCCTTCTTATCAGAGACCTGTTCGTTCACGAGACCAAGATCGCCCGACAAATCTACAAGCCCGACGGTAACACCCGATTGCGGCTGGCCTCTGTAAAATATTTGAGAGGTCATGCTGTCGCTTTCAGCGAGTCGCGCAGGGTTAGCTGTCGGCACAATTTCGAGCGTCATGCCTATGGGCCGTGTGACAAGGGCGTCATCTGATGAGGTCGGTTTGCCGATTTGTATGATGGATTTTCCACGCCGTGAATAGACTTCTGTGCCGGCCTGTTCCGTTAGCCGATTTCTGACGCGGTGGAGTTTAATAGGCGTTAGCCCCTCCTCGTCGAGATAAGCATTAAAGGCATCGCTTTCGAGCTTACTAAAGGCCTGGGTCGTCTCAATTGCGAGCAGATGCGTGCCAGGCGCTTTAAACTTAATTGAGATGTCTTTAGACCGACCTGTCACACTTGATTGACGGTCCGAGATACCATTTGGCCCAAAGCTACGAAATGAAATGATGCGGTGTGGATTGGTTGGCCAAGCGAGGCGGTCTGTTGGATGACCTATCATAATGTCAATGTCCAGAGCCTCGCCCGCCTCTGCGACATAGCTCTCAGGCGCTATCCAGAAATCATGCGCGAAGACGGGCGTTGAGAGCGCCATGACACAGCTCGCAACCGTCGCGATAAAAGATGTTTTTAAATTCAATATTGTGAAGTTTTCCATAGTAAAAATACGCCCCAATGTGGCGTGACGGTGCAATTTTTCTAACAATTTTGAAGAATTTGCACACATTGCTTTAACCCGAGCGTAACTTATATATTGCCAACAAAGGTACAATGCGTCACTCAAGCCTGAGCGTCATTAAATTTAGAGGCCTGATATTAAGACAGATAACACAGTTACCGTTGAGCGACTGAGAGTTTTGCTACTGCAATTGGACAAGGAAGGAGTTCAGGCAATGTCAGAAATATATGCTTTGACATCTGCACCTTTGCTTGGCGTTATCCACCGCACAATTGGGGATAAGAGCGCGTCTGCCACTGTCCTTAAATCGGTTTATGCACGTATTTGGGAGCTAAGAGGCCAAGACGAAAATGCTGTATCCGACCCGCTTAACCGCTTGCGGGCTTTAGCGCATCGATATGCCCTTGATTACAAAGCCAAATATGATCTTGAGCCTGTCAAAGGGCCTGACGTCCCTACATCTGATTTGAAGTCGCGTAAGGATTTATCAGCGGAGGGATTGTCTGATAAAGAGTATATGCTTTTGAAACTTGCCTATCTCAACGCCATGCCAATAGCCGCTCTGGCGAAGTCCAATAATTGCAGCGTCGAGGAGATGGAGCGGCGTATTCAAAAAATTCTGTCAAAAATCCGGAGGGCGAAACCATGAGCACTCCAAACGCTGCACATGAAGCGCTCGCAATTGCCTATCTCTCTGGACAGGCAACAGACGAGCAACTCGCGGCTTATCAAAACTTATTTGCAACAGATGACAGCTTTCGAGAGACCGTTCGAGATATTGAGATGTGGCTGGCGCCGCTCAACGAAACAACTGAAGATATGCAGCCACCAGAGGGTTTGCTTGAATCAATTCTCGCTGAGATTGATCCTGTATCTCATATGGACGAAGAGGATAAAAATCACGATATCAGCGACGACAAGATTGCCCCAATTTTCGGAGGTGACTCAACAAAGTCTGCCCAACCTACAAATAACAGAAAATGGAAGGGCCTAGCCATTGCGGCGTCATTGGTAGCCGTCGCGGCTGTCGGCTCTCATTTTGTGACGTTCAACTCAGCTACAAACCCTGAAACAATGCCACAGCAAATTGCGAACGTTCAGAAAAGCCCTGACAAAACACAGCAATTCTTGGCGCTATTGTCGGATGACAGTCAGCCAGAACTTGTGGCGATTATTTATAATCCCGCAACCAACAAAGTGGTCGCAAGATTATCAAATGTCACCGTACCTAAGGATGGCGATCTACAACTTTGGTTGATAAGGGAGGGGCAAGCGGCACCACAATCTCTTGGTGTCATGACGCGCGCAGGAGAGCTCGATCAGCTCGAATTTGATATTCCGATGACATTGCAAGGCGGCACAGATACTCTGGCTATCAGTCTAGAGAGAAGAGGGGGCTCGACCTCGGCCGCACCAGAAGGCCCTGTCTTATTCACTGGCGCCGTCTCATCCTTAAAAAGGGATATTTAAAGCACACTGCTGAATTGAGATCTAAATCAGCTCTGAAATATCTCCTACGTCCATATCGACACGTAGTTTTTCTAAACCTCTGCGCACCCAGCTTTTCGCCGTATTTGTGGGTACGTTAAGACGCTCGCCTATTTCGCGTGAACTCAGCCCGTGCACTGCACTGAGCAAAACAGCTTGAGTCGTTTGCGGCGACAGTTTGTCAAGATATGGCGCTATCAAGCGACGCAACATCCACGCCTTTGCGCGATCATCAGACTGCGCTGTTTCGTCCTCAATTAAATCTGTAAGCTCGTCCGAATAACCCTCACGCTTTAATTTTCGCAAGCAATCGAGTGATTTATTACGTGTCACGACCAGCATCCACGAAAAGGCTTTGCCTTTATTTGGATCATAGGTGCCAGCTTTCTCCCAGATTTTCAGATAGCTTTGTTGCATAATATCGAATGTAAGCTGCTCATCACGCACCATTTTTAATGTAATCGCTGTCAGTTTTGGGGCTGTCAGCGCATAAACGCGTTTGAAAGCGTGGCTGTCACCATTCGCACACCGGTCTAAAAGTTGCGTAAGTTCAGCATTTTGGTCTGCATATATGTCAATTTTCGGAGTCTCAGCTGATGACTGATGATAGCTGATTCTCTCGTGCGACATTTGACCCCTCTTACTCTGCTCCCCGCAGAGTGAATACGTGTAAATACTATGGACACAATATTTACGTCTGTCATTATAATACGTTCCGAAAATCTATGAAAAATACATAGCGTCTTGCACCAAAAGCCGTGTGGGCCGCGTAACTGGTGCACTCGATAAAAAAACTGCGCCTACTTTTTCGATGCAGCAATCCATGAAGGACCGATAATGACGACACCTAATCACTCACCCTCCCGCCGCCTGATAAAGGGCCTTTCAGTTAAAACCCTCCTCGCGACGAGCGCATTGGCTGCAGCGGGCGCAATTGCGCTCCCAAGTTTTGCGTCTAGTCACCGCGAAGCGCCAGCTATTACAGAAACGCCTAAGGTTGACGGTACGGACTTTTACATGTTCCGTAGTTATGAGCCAGGTCGTGAAGGGTTTGTGACGTTCATTGCCAACTATCAGCCTATCCAAGCCCCATATGGCGGTCCGAACTATTTTACGATGGACCCTGATGCGCTTTACGAAATTCACATTGATAATGATGGCGACGCGGTCGAAGATCTAACTTATTCTTTTGATTTCGATAATGAGCTTGTCAATGGTACAGGCGTAATGCTGCAAATTGGTGATAAAACATTACCTATCCCCCTGCGTGCCGCTGGCGCCATCACTGCGGGTGATAGCTCAGCCCTTGGCGAAACGGAAACATATAAAATTACAGTTGTTGAAGGCGACCGCCGCTCTGGCACTCGCACAGAAATCGGCACAACCTTTACCAAGCCCGTCGACAATATTGGTAATAAAACGCTTCCAGATTATGACGCTTATGCCAATCAGTACATTAACGATGTGACAGTTCCAGGCTGCGCTACGCCAGGCCGCGTTTTTGTCGGTCAGCGTAAAGAAGCTTTCGCCGTTAACCTTGGAGAGGTTTTTGACCTTGTAAATCTTGTGCCGCTTGAAGGCTCAATTGAGCAAGATAAAGACAATGACGATTTGAAAGACGCAAATGTTACGTCTATTGCGCTAGAACTTCCGATTGAATGCGTGACGGGCGCTGGTAACGGCGTCATCGGCGCGTGGACAACGGCGAGTTTGCCACAAGCACAATTGATTGATCCAACACCAACTTATGAGCGCCCTGCGCTACAGGGCGGGGCTTATGTGCAAGTCTCACGCCTCTCAGCGCCGCTTGTGAATGAGGTCGTGATTGGTCTGCCGTTCAAAGATCTCTTTAATCACTCAGAACCGAAAGATGACGCGCAAGCCGCTGATTTTGTGACTAATCCAACTTTGCCTGCGCTGATTGACATTTTGTTCCGTGACGCGCTCGGCGCGGAAGATAATATCGCACCCTCAAACCTACCGCGGACAGATCTCGTCGCGGCGTTTTTGACAGGCTTTGAAGGCGTCAACCAACAGGCGATTGTGACAGGGTCTGAAATGATGCGCCTTAATACGGGAATTGAACCAACGCCACGCGACTCTCAAGTCAACCTTGGTGTCGCCGGTGGTGACCTTGCAGGCTTCCCGAATGGACGTCGTCCAGGTGATGATACAGTTGATATCGCCCTGCGTGTTGTTATGGGAGCCCTTTGCCATGACATTCCTGTCAACGGTACACCCACTAACCTTGGGTTCTGTATGCCAGAAGATGCCCCAGTGGGTAATGCGCCGTTTACAGATGGTGCGCCTGTGAGCGCGGCTGATGTGCAAAACGCTTTCCCATATCTCAACACGCCTATCGCGGGTTCACCAAATAACACTGGTGACCAGTAGGAAGAGGATTGATAATGAAGAACTCTGTTTCTATAAAATCGCTTTTGATTATGACGGTCGCGGCCATTGGTCTTTCGGCTTGTGGCGGAAGCGACAATGATTTTGTTCCGCCGCCAGTAGGGGAGGTGCCACCTCCACCTCCGCCGCCTCCACCGCCGCCCCCGCCGCCACCGCCATCTGGCAGCGCGTCATCGCAAGCGGGTGCGGGATTTGATTTCGCCTTTAATCAGGACGAATTCGATGAGCCGACGGATCCATCTACGAATGATATTATTGCTCTTGATAAAACGGCTGAGCCTATTGATATCCCTGACGAGTGATGGACGTAAGTCACTAAAAATAAAAAACCGCCTCTTTGGAAGGCGGTTTTTTTTTGTGACGTGTTATTCTCTGCCGAGCTAAGCTGGTAGCTCAACATATAGTGGGTTGGTCTTACTTCGGACTGTTGGCGTCCATTTCAACGACAGAAATCGCGGAAAGCGACCAACCGCCGCCAATATTTTTATAGACAAGATCAAATCTAATGGAGTTAGGTCTGTAATCAAAACCGCCGCGCAGACGGAGCGATCCATCGCTGAGGATTTGCGGGGGAATGTAATAAGACGGTGTTGTTAAAATCGCACGTCCAACATCAACACGGTTTTGGCGTAGCGCGGTAAAACTGCGGGCAAGCGCATCAGGCGAATGACGCCGCTGAAAATCTGGCGAACCAAGGCCGTAAAGAACAGAATAATTGGCCGTCCGATTGGCATTATCCAATGCAATCATAGTCGACCAAACGAGCCTCGCCAACGTATTCTCATCAGGCACAGATTGGCTGACACGCGTTTGCATCGTGGAGGCAGTCTGTGCTGTTGCAGTGGATTGCGTGAAGGCGGGCTGCAAGACAAATCCAATGGCTGTAAGTGCCGCGACAAATGTGTGAGATTTCAAGTTTAGGAACATAAATCAATTTAGCCTATGAAACAAAGAATGTCACCTAGCTGACCCACATCGATATGCCTTTAGGCGCCGCTATGCACCTAGGTGGTATTGTAGAAGAATGAACGAAACTAAGTAAAACCATATTTCCTAACGCGCATAAAAAAACCTCGGACGCGGTGTCCGAGGTTTCGGCTTGTTAAACGCAGGCATAACAAACCATAGATTAAGAGGCTGCTACCAACTTGCTTGGAAACCAGCCCGTGCACCTGTGCGACCATTATCCGTGCCAGACGTGATAGCGCCCGAAACTTGGAAAGTGTCGTTAAGGCGGTAGGCCACACTACCAGCAAACGCACTTTCGCTCGCATAGTTACCAAAGCCACCAGAGACGGCGAAGGTTTGCCCAAGTGGTACATAGGCATTATCAAGTGCCAGTGCGGCCGCGATGCCTGCGCGGTTATCAAGAATATCATCAATGTTTTCGCTAATCCGCGCAGAGTTGCTATCAATTGAAGATGAGTTGAGCGCAATGGCCGAACTTGCCAACGCCAAAGAGGCTTGCGTTGCTTGGATGGATGTGCGGTTCGATGCAATAGCTGTACGGTTCGCACCAATCGCCGTTTGGTTCTCTCTAATAGCGACGGCATTTGCAGCGTCACCGAGGGTCAGCGTGAAGTCTGCTGCAAGATTACCATTTGAATCAGACGTTACCAGACCTACATTACCACTCTGTGCTTCTGAGCTAGCCGAGGATGTAAGACCTGCGAGAGTGTAGGTGTTGACCGATGTACCAACCGAGACTTGATTGGCACGTGTTGTCGCGGCACCGTTACCAATCGCAGTTGAATTATCAAACCCAGCAGAGGCGAGATTACCGACAGCCGTTGATGTTTCACCTGCTGCTGAGGCAGCTTCGCCTACAGCGAGTGAACGCACGCCTGAAGCATTGGCGAGGTGACCAAAGGCTTGGGCACGTTCGGCCATAGCAGATGAGCGCCAGCCAATCGCTGTTGCGCCAGGGCCCGCTGCACCGGCTTCGCCGCCAAGAACTGTGGTCGACGGTCCGTTTGCGACGGCTTCTGTACCAATGGCAATCGCGTCAGGGCCTGTTGCGGAGGCAAGGTTACCAATCGCGATGCTTTCAAGACCGTCAGCTGCCGCGGCTTCACCCACAGCTGTTGAGCGTACGCCAGTGGCGCTGGCAAGGTGTCCGAATGCGTGAGCCCGCTCCGCTGTGGCAGATGAGCGCCAACCAAAGGCTGTCGCCGCAATTCCGTCTGCTACGGCTTCGCCGCCGACGACCGTCGTCGAGTTACCATTCGCGACGGACATCGTCCCGACGGCAATAGCATCAACGCCTGTGGCGGAGGCTTGATTACCTTGCGCAATCGACTCTAGCCCTTCAGCTGAGGCCGCTTCGCCAACGGCGAGAGACCGTACGCCTGAGGCGCTGGCCAAATGACCAATGGCATGCGCGCGCTCAGCCGTAGCCGAAGAGCGCCACCCAAATGCCGTTGCGGCAATACCATCAGCAACGGCTTCTCCGCCGACTGCGACTGTAGAATTTCCGTTTGCCATCGTTTCTGTTCCGATTGCCATAGCGTCAACGCCAGTTGCGCTTGCTAAATTACCGATAGCGACAGATTCAAGCGAAGAGGCGACGGCAGCTTCACCAACGGCGAGCGAGCGTACACCATTCGCGTTTGCGAGGTGTCCAAAGGCTTGGGCGCGTTCAGCATCTGCAACAGCGCGCCAACCGATTGCGGTGGCGCCGGGGCCCATAGCGACGCTTTCGCCGCCAACAGCTGTTGTCGACGGGCCGTTCGCTGTAGCTTCTGTGCCAATGGCGGTCGCGTCAGGACCACCAGTAGCGGAGCTGTCTACACCACATTCAAGCGTTGTTTCGTCTTCGTCATTAGCATTACATTCTGGCGTTTCGTCAGCGAAGGCTGATCCTGCGCTCATCAGAGAGAGTGCGAGTGCGGTGATGGATATTGTGCTAAAAAATGTGCGTTGATTTTTCATAAAAACCTCTTGTTTTCCTGCGTTAGAGCGAAGTTGCCGTGTCAGATACGCAAGGGTTTTCTTTTTTGGTGCAGATTTTTGGTGGTGAATTTTACGACATGTCGCTTTGGTCAAGGGCATTTCGACGGTCGGCGCGCCTATAACTAATTAAAACCGCATTCTTTGCGGTCTTAAGGAACTGACGCCTTGCCGCACTGGCGGGTTTCAGCTAAAGCCCTGCGCTGTTTAGAGCCGCAATTAGGCGGCGTCATTAATCGGAGAGCATCATGAGCTATTCAATCGCAATCGTCGGCGCAACTGGCAATGTTGGGACGGAAATGCTCACGATTTTGGCCGAGTCTGATATTGATGTGTCAAAAGTTTATGCGGTCGCGAGCCGCCGCTCTGTCGGGCGTGAAGTGAGCTTTGGGGATGAAACGCTCAAGTGTAAAGATCTTGAGACATTTGACTTCTCCCTCGTCGATATGTGCCTAATGAGTGCGGGCGGTGATATCTCTAAAGTGTGGTCGCCTAAAATTGCGGCTGCTGGGGCAGTCGTTATCGATAACTCCTCCGCGTGGCGCATGGACCCTGATGTGCCGCTTGTCGTGCCCGAAGTGAACGCAGACGCGGTCGCGGGCTATACAAAGAAGGGCATCATCGCGAACCCGAACTGCTCAACCATTCAAATGGTTGTCGCGCTTAAGCCTCTGCATGACCGCGCAAAAATCAAGCGCGTCGTGGTCAGCACTTACCAATCTGTGTCAGGGGGCGGTAAGAAAAATATGGATGAGCTCTGGCTACAGACCAAAGGCATTTACTCAAATGATGAGCTCAAGCCGCATAACTTTACCAAACAAATCGCCTTTAATGTTATCCCGCATATTGATGTGTTTATGGACGGCGGCGACACGAAAGAAGAGTGGAAGATGAAGGCCGAGACGATGAAAATTCTCGACCCGAAAGTCAAAGTCAGTGCGACATGTGTGCGCGTGCCGACATTTGTGGGCCATGCTGAGAGCCTAAACATCGAGTTTGAAAATGAGCTGTCTGCCGATGATGCGCGTGATCTTCTGCGCGAAAGCCCCGGCATTATGGTGGTAGATAAGCAAGAGGACGGTGGCTATGTCACACCCGTTGAGTGTGTCGGCGAGTTCGCAACCTTCATTAGCCGAATCCGCGAAGACAGCACGCAAGACAACACACTCAACATGTGGTGCGTGTCGGATAACTTGCGCAAAGGTGCGGCGCTTAACACAGTGCAAATCGCAGAATGTCTTGTTAATCGTGGACTGCTGAAGTCGAAGGCGGCATAGGCGTTAAGCTGGCTGCGTATTTTCGCGTAGCCACTGCGCCATAGCGTCGTCGCTGACGTCACCCGCCGCAAAGCGTAGCATTTGAGTGGTAGAGTCGACGAGGTCGCCACTAAACTCATAGCCGTGTCGAGCCAAAAATGTGAACATGCAAACATAGGCCGTGCGTTTATTGCCGTCTACAAATGCATGGTTTCGCGAAATACCAGAACAGTAAAGCATGGCGAGATGGTGAACATCTTCATTTCCGTAAGCATAAGCGTTTTGAGGGCGAGCAAGTGCAGAGTCGAGTAGACCCTCGTCTCTGACTCCAAACCCGCCCCCATGTTCGCGTAATTGCATGAGGTGGAATGACAGCACCTCGTGCTTTGCCAGCCATTGGAACTTCGCCATTTACTTAGCAAGCTCGCGCAAGACATCGCGATGCTCGCGCATGATACGTTTCGCGATTTCCATCTTAAGCTCAAACTCCGCATCATAAGGCACGAGTTTAAAGCCGTCCTCGACATCAATAACAGTGAAGCTGTCACCCGAGACAAAGCCTTTTGCATCGAGGAATTTCTTCGGCAATGTCACGCCAAGTGAATTACCGATTTTTTTGAGTTTGGTTTTGCCCACAGCCGTGCGGGCCTCGCCCACTTTCGTGGCGGGCATGGCAGTGAACTCTTCTGACGCTTCACGGACTTCTTTTGTCATATCGACCTCCTTCGGCAAATTCATAATGTATATACATATGTAATAACATTTATCAGAATGTCAATTTCTTCTTGAACATATCTTAGCTCGGCCTGACAAAGGCGCATGACGATAAATTATGATCGCAATGCCAAAATCTATGACGCCCGCCATGGTGAGGAGATTGCGCCGCATATTGCTCGAAACGTCATGGAGCTTGCGGGCTTGGAGGCAGGGGGCAGTCAATTAGATTTGGCGTCTGGCACGGGGCGCGGCTGTCTCGCCTTTGCGCGCCAAGGCATGACTGTCACGGCAAGCGATGTGTCCGCGGAAATGCTCGCAACTTTGATGCTAAAAGCGAGTGGTCTAGAGCTGTCTACACATGTCATAAAGGCAGGTGACCTGCCGTTTGAAGACGATAGTTTTGACGCTGTGAGCATGTCACGCGCGCTCTACCTCATTGCCGATTGGCGGCGGGTGATTGGCGAGGCCGTCCGTGTCGTAAAACCAGGCGGTGTGTTCATCCATGAATGGGGCAGCGGGAGCGAGACGGATGTTTACGGGCGTATTCGCGGACGTTTGCGTGACCTGCTTTTGCGGGCAGGGGTGAAGCAAATCTTTCACCCAGGCGCACGGACAGAAACGCAAGTCGAGGCGGAGATTTTTGCGCGTGGATTTAAGTCTGTGGGCGCGGTCGAGACCGGGCCAGGCCTGTCAACTACGCCGCGTAAATTCATTGAGAAAATCGTAAACCGCGAATGTTCCTATCTCTGGGACGTGAGCGACGAGATTGCCGCGTCTGCAATGGAGAAAGTCTGGATTTATACATGCGAGGAATTTGGCGACCTCGACCAAGAGATTTTCATGCCAGAGAATAGCTGGTGGCGGGTCTACCGCCTGCCAAAATCGCGCGCCTAGGATTAGCGAAAAAAGGCTATTCTATTAGTGAGATGAGGTTTAGTGAAATAGAGCAAAACGAAACGATTAGTGGTGGAGCCTGCGATGGCGAAGTTGATGATTGATATAGACGGCGCCACAGGTGGCCTGTCGTTAGAGCAAAATGACAGGCGCCATGTATTGCATCCGCTTTGGGTGCGAGAGCGCGTCACGGGGGAGGGTGTGTTCGACCCCGCCACACATCAACGGCTTTATGAACATGCCGATATTTCTACAAACATTCGCATTACCCGTATAATCAATGAGAACGCGCCAGAGGTGCAGCTCGATTTTAGTGACGGCGAACGCCTCACGCTTAACACAGATGAGACGCTGTCAGAGCTTGGTTGGCACGAAAAATCTGATGCGCTGCCTTTACCTAAGCCGTGGGTGACGGCGAGCCATAAACTCAGCTATGTAGATTGGCGAGAGCTCGATAACCCAGACTATATGCGCCGTGTTCTGGAGGATTATTTCAAAGACGGCTTTTGCGTCTTTCAGAA
>CALLME010000036.1 GCA_938007945.1 uncultured Caulobacterales bacterium | reverse complement strand
ATTGAGCGCTTAGTCGTTGGCAATAATACCAATGACCCGTTTGTCGATTATCTTGAAACGGGCGAGTACCGCCCGCGCGCCTCTGTGCCAACGCTGTCTAATGCTATGGATATTGGGCGCCCTAATAACTTCCCGCGCATTGTGGATTTGTTTGACGGCGAATTCGCTGCGATGAAATCTGTGTGTTGGGGCGCGTCATTCTCTGATATTGAAACGGAGCGCCATATGCGCCGCATTCACGCCGCCACAGGATACGTCATGTGTCCACATACGGCTGTCGGACATTTGGCCATGCAGGCGTTCTCAGAAAACGAACCACATCCATTTATCCAAGTCACAGTTGCGACGGCACATCCCGCGAAATTCGCCGATAGCGTTGAACGTATTTTGCACGAAGATGTGCCGCTGCCAGAGGTCCTTGCGACCGCCATGGCCAAGACCCAACGCGTCCATGTGATGGAGCCAAGCCTTGCCGCGCTCGACAAATATCTCGCGCGCCACGCCTAGCCTATGAAGCTCAGCCGTTCTGAATTTGACAGACGCTACGGCGCAGGTGAATTGCACCTCGCCTTTATTGGCATGTCTAATATCGGCAAAAGCTATACCGCCACGCGACTCTCAAAAACCCATAATTTTCAATTGGTTGAAGTAGACCGCTTAATCTGGGAAGAACTGGGTCAAGGCAGCATGGCGGATTTTGCCGATTGGCAAGGGCACCCCTATACCGAAGGTTATGACGACCGCGAAGCGGTCTCTATCGGGCTTGAAACGACAGCCATGAAAAAGGCCATGACCCCCGTCAATGCTAACACAATTCTCGATACAACAGGCAGCGTTATTTACGTTGATGACTCAGTCAAGGCCGACCTCGTGGAGAACTTTCTTATCGTGCATATCGCAGCTGGCGACGCAGATTTAGAGCGCCTCAAGGCCGATTATTTCGCCCTCCCCAAACCGCTCGTTTGGCGTGGGCATTACAAAAAACTCGATGGCAAAAGCGAGCATGAAAGCATCCTCGCCTGCTATCCAGAGCTCCTTAAATCTCGTAAATCCGCTTATGAAGCTTTGGCAGATGTGACGCTATCAAGCCAATTTATCCTCGCACCCAATACGACAATGGAAAGCGTATTTACCGCCATCAGAAACCAGCTCGATTAAATTGTTTCACCGGCGTTATCTATCCAACCGTGGAGCAATCGTTCCCGCGCAAGGTCTGCGAGAAAATCTAAATGCGCTGCGTCATCATTAAGGCACGGCACGGTCGTAAACCTCTCGCCGCCGTGCTCAAGAAACGTCTCGCGCGCTTCCATATCAATTTCCTCTAGCGTCTCGAGACAGTCCGCCGCAAAGCCTGGCATCATGACGGCGACTTTCTTGACGCCCTGCTCTGGCATCGCCTCCAGTGTTTTATCCGTATAGGGCTGCAACCATGCCTTGGGTCCAAAGCGACTTTGGAATGCCGTCTGCATTTGTTTCGCGCTCATACCCATATAATTACGCAGCAAATTAGTCGTCGCGATGCACTCCTCTTGATAAGGGTCGCCCTTGTCAACATAGCTTTGCGGCAAGCCGTGATAACTCGTCATGACAACATCTGGCGTCCAATCGAGTTTTGCAAGATGGGATTTCAGTCCCTCACCCAAGGCCGCGATGAAACGCGGATCAGAATAATAGTCACGCACAAAGCGAAGCTCTGGCACGTCCATGCGTTTCATTAAGGCTTTGGCGACGCCGTCATAAATTGACGCTGTCGTCGCGCCCGCAAATTGCGGATAAAGCGGGAGCACCGCAATGCGCGTACACCCGTTGGCTTTAAGACGGTCAAGCGCGTCACCAATGGAAGGATTGCCGTAACGCATAGCCATCTCCACATGGACAGCCTTGCCAAGGCGTGCCTGCACGCCCTCGGCCTGCGCGCGCGTGATGCGCACAAGCGGCGCTTCTTTGTCAGCCCAAGCGTCTGGGTCATCGTCCCTGCCTTCGGGCAGATGCCAAATCTTGCGGTATGCTTTGGCCGATTTCGCAGGACGCACACGCAAGATAATTCCGTGCAGTATGGGGCACCAAATCCACCGGCTCGTATCGATAACACGTTTATCATGCAGGAATTGAAACAGATATTTGCGTACAGCTTTTGTCTCGGCCGCATCGGGGGAGCCTAAATTGACCATTAAAAGACCTGGCTTGCCACGCGCTTTGTGTGAGCTTTGTGATGACATAAATCTCAATCTCTCATTTCGGGTTCTTGACCGAGGTCACCCTGTTACTTTTTAGTCGCATATAGCTGATAAAGCGCGGTTTTTAGGACACAGTTGCTTGACCACGTCCGCAGTTCGTTTACGAATAGGGCAACTGCTTTAGATTGGCCAGATAAAGAGGCTCTCATGATAAAATTTTTGAAACGTTCTTCAAGTGGATTAGCACTGACGACCTCACTGCTAGCGACTGCGGCGATTATGCTGTCAGCGTGCGACTCTAAGACAGCTGATTTTGAGGAACTCGCGAAAACATCTGAAGCCATGCAGGCCCCGCCAGAACCAACTGTAGATAAATACGGCGACCCAACTGGCCCCGCGACTGTGCAACAAGCGCGAGAGTTTTTAGAAGAAGCCGAGGCCAAAATTGAAGAGCTGAACGAATATGGCTCGCGGGTTTATTGGGTGAATGCTAACTTCATAACAGATGATACGAATTGGCTTGCGGCGAAAGTCGGCGCAGAAGCGGCACTCCTTTCAACAAATCTCGCTAATCGCGCCAAGCGCTTTAACGACCTCACCCTGCCCCCTGATATGGCGCGCAAGATGGACGGCCTCAAACGCGGCAGTAACTTCCCAGCGCCAGACAAAGACGGTGCAGCAGAAAAACTATCAACGCTAATGACCAAACTCGACAGCACTTACGGGACTGGCAAATTTATTTTTGATGAGAAAGCCAAGACGTCTCGTAAGTTTGAAGAGAATACCGAACTCAACAAAAATGAAGTCGTTCTGAATTTGGGTGAAGCGTCTGACATCATCGCAAAGTCCCGCGATCCTGAAACGCTAAACGCCATTTGGCAGGGCTGGCGCACAATCTCAAAACCGATGAAAGATGACTATGCCTCCATGGTCAAGATCGTCAACGAAGGCGCGCGTGAACTCGGTTTTGCCGATACAGGCGCGCTGTGGCGCAGCGGCTATGACATGCCTGCCGATGATTTTGTGAAAGAAGCTGACCGTTTGTTTGCGCAGGTCAAACCGCTCTATGAGCAGCTTCACTGCTACACGCGTGCGGCGCTGAACACTAAATACGGTGATGACATCGTCCCGCTTGATCAGCCTATTCGTGCTGACCTCCTTGGAAATATGTGGGCGCAGCAATGGGGGAATGTCTATGAACTCGTTGAGCCAAAAGGCGCAACTAAAGGCGTAGACGTCACAAAGCTTCTCGAAGAAAACGATTATGACGCACTAAAAATGGTGCAAACCGCAGAGACGTTCTTCACCTCTATGGGGTTCGATCCGCTGCCAGATACATTCTACAAGCGCTCTCTCATCACCAAACCTGCTGACCGTGAGGTGCAGTGTCATGCGTCTGCGTGGGATATTGATGACCGCGATGACATCCGCATAAAGATGTGCACTAAGGTTAATGCTGAGGACTTTTCAACGGTTCACCACGAACTGGGCCATAACTTCTACCAACGTGCTTACAAAGACCAACCCGTCTTTTTCAAAGACGGCGCGAATGACGGCTTTCACGAAGCGATTGGCGATATGATTGCTTTGTCAATTACGCCGGATTACCTCGTTAAAATTGGCCTGCTTTATGAAAAAGACGTACCGGGTGCAGATGCTGACCTTGCGCTTCTCCTTCGCCAAGCCATGGACAAAGTTGCCTTCTTGCCTTTCGGCCTAATGGTCGATCAGTGGCGTTGGAAAGTCTTCTCTGGCGAGCTTACACCTGCGACTTATAATTCAGGCTGGTGGGAACTTCGCAATCAGTATCAAGGCTTGCGCGCACCAAATGAACGTCCCGCGGATGCCTTTGACCCAGGTGCGAAATATCACATCCCAGGCAACACGCCTTATATGCGCTATTTCCTCGCCCATATTTTGCAGTTCCAATTCCACCGCGCAGCCTGTGAGCAATCAGGCTTTGAAGGGCCGCTGCACCGCTGCTCTATCTATGACAACAAAGAAGTGGGTGAAAAGTTTAACGCGATGATGGAAATGGGCGCGTCAAAGCCTTGGCCAGATGCGCTTGAAGCCTTCACGGGCGCGCGCGATATGGACGCCACAGCTGTGCTTGATTATTTCGCGCCGCTAATGACCTATCTCGAAGATCAAAATAAAGACAGGACGTGTGGCTGGTAAGGCGACAGGGCTCAAAATTACCCTAAAATGAGCAATCCTAAAAAATCTAAAGCGGTTCGCGCCCACAATGCGCGCCAAAACGCGCCTGTGAAAGCGTCTGATCTGCCGCCTTGTCAGATATATCTAATTACGCCGCCTGTGATTGATGACCTGCCTGCTTTTGCGACGCAGCTTGAAGCCGCCCTTGGCGCGGCGCCCGAAGACCTTCCTGTCGCGTGCTTGCAAATTCGGCTAAAAGACATGAACGGCGTACCCTATGAGGATTCAGCCCTTGTTCAGGCAGCCTCCATTATTACCTCCATATGTCACCGCTTTGGCGTCAATGTCTTAATCAATGACAGACCTGATTTGGTGGCAGATTGCGGTGCAGACGGGGCCCATATCGGGCAGGATGACATGGACTATTATTCATCCAGAGAGCTGCTTGGCGGGGATGCCATTATCGGCGTGACCTGTCATAATAGCCGCGAATTAGCGTTTAAGGCCGCGCAGGCTGGCGCGGATTATGTAGCTTTTGGGGCGTTTTTTGACACGCAGACCAAAACCCCAAAATTCCGTGCAGAAGTGGAGATTTTAGAGTGGTGGCACCAAGCAGTCGAAGTTCCGAGCGTCGCAATCGGTGGGATTACCGTGGACAACGCTCATTTGCTGATCGAAGCGGGTGCGGATTTTATCGCGCTAAGCTCGGGCGTATGGAATCACCCCAAAGGTCCCGCCTCCGCCATAGCGCAGCTGTCTCAGCTCTGCATGTCTTATCACTAGGGTTATTTGCTGCTTCGCCTGCGGTCGCGACATCACCCGAATTTAAAACGCCCCCTGAATTTACGCTACCGTCTGCGGATTTTGACGCCGCTGTGCGGGCCTATGAAAATGGCCAATATGATTTCGCTCTCGCGAGCGCTCAACTCGCCGCCTCCCAAGGTAATAGCGACGCGCAAGTTCTCGCTGGGCTTATCCTCATGAACGGCGAAACAGGTCTTGTAAATGATGTCTCGGCGGCAGATTATTTCAAGCGCGCGGCGATGACTGGCAATACTGACGCTATGCTCAACCTTGGAAAAATGGCGTTGAAATCACGCGGCGGGCTGAGCCCAAGTGATGCCATGGAATATTTCGCCCAAGCGTCGGCCAAAGGACGGCTCGAGGCGAAGCGCGCCATTGGCGAGATGTATCAAAAAGGCATCGGCATTGCCCCTGATCAGGAAAAAGCCAAAAGCTGGCTAACAGAGGCCGCTGATGCAGGCGACACATCTGGCGCCCGTAAAATGGGCGACAGCTTGATTGAGACAGACCCCAAAGCCGCCCTCGTTTGGTATGAAAAAGCGGCTGATTTTGGTGACGCCCAAGCCGCCTATATTGCGGCCATCATGTATGTGGAAAACTTTGAAATTCGTCCGAACTCTGCCCGCGCGGCAAAGTTGTTGGAGCAAGCCGCTTATGGCGGTATTGCCGCCGCGCAAGCAGATTACGGCCTGCTCGTTTATCAAGGCGCAGGCGTAACTCGCTCAATAGACGGTGCGGCTGAGTGGTTTCGCAAATCCGCTGAAGGCGGCGATAAAGAAGGTCAGTTTTTATATGCCTTCACCCTCGCCAAAGGCGAAGGCGTGACGCAGTCTTATGAGGACGCCTATTACTGGCTCCTGAAATCAGGTGAAAGTGGCGTCGATGATTATGATAATGACCGCCGCAAGCTTCGCGAAAAGCTCGAGGCCAATGTCGATAAGGCTGTACTTGACCGTGCCCGCCGCCGCGCAGGACTTTAAAGACCGCCTCACTTTGCTTACGGCGCAACTGAAACGCGTAAAATCGCACGATTTTGTTGTAGCAAAAAAAAAGATTTCCCCCGCGAGGTGAGCCAAATAGTCCTACTGGGAATTCCCGTCATAACTAAGGGAATGAGTCGCCTCGCCCCACATATCACGGCCAATGATAACGACCCGACAGAAGCGCGCCCTAAAGGCGATGCCGTAGGCTTTCGCGCCCTGTTACGAGAGCGAGATATGGAACGCCGCTTGCATAAGCTAGAGCTTCAACAAATGATGCAAAGCGAGCGGGGCAATATGTCAAACACACATGCCATTTCGGGTTACACACCCTCAAATCTTCATGCGCGGGCAAACGAAGATGTGCTAGAAACGTCAAAATCTGGCTTGGTCCTATCACTCTTTATTATGCTCGGTGCAGCTCTAATCGCAGCCTACACATTTTACACAGGCCAGAGCCTGACTGTCCGCGTAGTTGCCTTAGTCGCTTTGGTCTGGTCAGCTCTTTGGGCGACCTTTTTAAGCGC
>CALLME010000035.1 GCA_938007945.1 uncultured Caulobacterales bacterium | reverse complement strand
ATGGCGTCGCGGTGACCTGTGAATTAGTAATTGATATTTATGATCTATGTGTAGGCAAGAAGAATCTTTTTACGGGAACTAAAACCCTATCCGATGTTGAAGCAATAATGGGGAAAGGCTTCGATGGAACCACTGAATTTTCCGCACATCTAATGAAAGACTACTCCACTCCATTTGGCCACACTGAATTTTTCTTTGACATAGATAGCGGTCAGTTGGATTCGATATCTTTCTATTTTCGTAATGACAACTCCATTTATTCGCTCAAATACGAAAGTTCTAAGTCAGAACGAAAAAATTATATTCCTTTGAGTGTTCAACTTAAGGGAAACCTCATTCAAAAAAGCACATTTGAAGACCACGCAAATTTCACACAAATTTTTCGAAACAATGATTTGTTTGAATTGAACTTTTACGGCTGGGATACAGAATGCTGGCCAAACGGAATACAGGTTGAGTCCAATAAAAAACTTTTTTTGGACATATCGGGTTTAGAGGAAGAGGTTCTTCCACATCATGAGGATGACCCAAGCTATGAAAAAAAACTGATAATATTATATTTTGGTGGAAACAGATTTTCGAATTCGGATTCAATCCGTTAGGTCCCGGCTTTTGTGCTTGCAAGCAAACACTGAGCCGGGATGACATCTGTTTTTGAAACTTAGCCTCACCCTGAGGCGTCGCGAAGCGACGGGACTCGAAGGGTCGCTTCCCAACGCACCAATCCTTCGAGACATTCGCTGCGCGAATTCCTCAGGATGAGGATAAACGAATACTAGTTCCGCCACAAAAAGGAATATATTGCTAACCCCGCCCAAAAAAGGGGTATGTCGCCTCTACCGCATAGGTATTCGCCACGCCTTTGGCGCTTTTCTTGGGGCTCGGCCAGCTTGAGACTAACTCCATTTCGTCGACTAAAAACGGCTTAGTATTAAAGCGTGAGGTCCGTGTTTCAAATGCGATGACGCGCTCTGGCGGGGTGTGGCGGAGATAGGCGAGCGTGACGTGGGGCGTGAATTTACGTTTTTCGAGCACGAGCCCTGCCCTGCGCGCGGCGGCTTTGCATTTTTCGTGGAGCGCGATAAGCCCATCATTTTTCTTCACACCGAGCCAGAGTTGACGCGGCTCTAGCGTCCCGAAATGACCAGATCCTTCGAGCTGTAGCGTCAGGGATTTCTGCTTAATTTGGGCGAGTTCGTAGTCCAGCGTTTCCGCCTGATCGAGGCTCACATTGCCGTAAAACGCCGTGGTGATATGGAGCTTACTCTCGTCTGTCCAACGCGCACCTGCCACCCCGCGCTGTACGCGCGCGATGTCTCGGATGATGTCGGGATGCAGGCGAAGCGCCGTAAATAAGCGCATGGGCTAGCAAACAGGTGAACGATACTTTTTGTGAATTTGGTGCGCGGCTTTTTCCATCTCTTCCGTCCATTCAATGTCGTGGGCATCGATATTGTCTTTAAGCTGCTCCATCGTCGTCGCGCCGATAATATTGGAGGTGACAAATTCGCGTTGCTCTGTGAACTTTTGGGCAAATTGCGCAGGCGTAAGGCCAAGGTCTCGGGCGGCCTCGTTACACGCCTTAATCGCGTCCAGCCCGCCGTCATTGTGATAGCGGCCCAAAAACTCTGGGAACAAATCCTTACGCGAGCCTTTAGGGGCCGAGCCGTCATCATATTTACCTGTGAGGTAGCCCATACCCAGAATTGAGTATGGTAGAAGCCCCACGTCTTCGCGCATAGCAATCTCGGCTTGCGCATAGTCAAAGCGCCGCGCGACGAGGCTGTAGACGTTTTGGATAGAGGCGATACGCGGCAAGTTGTGCGTCTCGGCCAGTTCCACAAATTTCATCATCCCCCATGCGCTCTCGTTAGAAAGTCCAATATGACGGATATTACCCGCTGTCACATGGGCATCGAGCGCGGTGAGAATATCAAAGAGCGACTCCATGTCGTTGGTGTCATAGTCATGATAGCTGTGGAAGCCAAAACCTTGTAGCGGGCGGTCAGGCCAATGCAGTTGATAGAGATCGATATAGTCCGTTTGAAGCCGTTTGAGCGACTTCTTCACAGCCTCATCAATCTGCGCTTTGGTATGGCGCGTCATGCCAACTTTGCCGTCGCGCGTCCATGTCATGCCAGAGCGGCCTGTAATCTTCGTTGCCAGATAAAAATCATCGCGCTTTTTGCGCGCGCTTATCCATGTACCTATATACTCTTCAGTGCGGCCTTGCGTCTCTGCGCGGGCGGGCACGGGATACATTTCTGCTACATCAATGAAATTAATGCCGCGATCTATGGCGTAATCAAGCTGCTCATGCGCCTCCGCTTCGGTGTTTTGTTCACCCCACGTCATCGTGCCAAGGCAAACAGATGTCACCATATCGCCTGTGCGGCCTAATTCTCTCTTTTCCATAGTTTAAACCTTTAAAAAACATAATTTAATTGAATGTGGGGAATACTTGGAATCTTCACTCAAATGCACTATATAGGTGTTAATTGCCGTGACAACGGTAGAGCTTTGATAGGAGCAATTTAAATGAATCAGTTCAATAATGCTGTAGGCAACTCAGCAAAGGTCGATGTCGGCCTCAAGAATTTTATGCTTGGTACGTACCGCTATATGGCCATGGCTATGGCAGTGACGGCAGGTGTCGCTTATTTTGGTGGACAAGCTATTCAGTCTAATCCGCAACTACTGGGCATGCTACGTAACCCCATTATCGTCTTGGCGTTTATCTTTGCTATCCCGCTGTTATTTGGTGCAGTCGGACGCAAACTGCCAACGATGAGTCTCGGCGGCGTTCAGACATTCCTATTTGGTTTTGCGGCCTTTATGGGTATGTTCATGTCAGCCGTCTCTGCATTTGTGCCAGGAATGATTATCGCGAAGATATTCTTCATGACGGTCGCCATGTTTGCTGCGCTTAGCTTGTTTGGTTATTCGACCCAGCGCAACCTTTCGACATTCGTCAAATATGCATTTGCAGCCTTTATTGGTTACATCGCAATTAACGTGCTTGGCATGTTCTTCCCTGCCCTTCGTCCGACAGGTCCGATGGACATCATCATCAACGTTATTGCTCTAGGCGCAATTGCTATGATTACGGCTTGGGAAACACAAATGCTCAAGCGCGTTTACTATAGCGCAGCGGGCAATGAAGCCATGATGAGCAAGATGTCAGCTTACGGCGCAGCGTCGCTGCTACTTGCATTCGTGAACATGTTCCAAATCTTGATGAGCTTGTTTGGTCGCGATTAATCGCTAATCACAAAAATACAAAACCCCGCAGACTTTGTCTCGCGGGGTTTTTTTATGGTTCAAACCAATCTACTAGCGCGTGACGCGAAAACGCATTTTATCAAAGACGCGCAGCACAGCTTTTAAGTCATGTCCCCGTTTCATGATCAGCCCGCCCGGTGCGATAACGCTATACTGCCCCTGCTTATCTTTCAGTCCTGGCGTTTTTTCTATGCGGTATAGTGGCTGCTCACTCGCGCGCCGATAAATAGAAAAAATCGCGCGATCTTTGAGGAAGTCCATAGCGTAATCTTTCCACTCCCCTTGGCTGACCATCTGTCCATAGACATTGAGAATCAGTGCAAGTTCAGTACGTTGAAACGCGACTTGAGTGTTTTCATATACTTGCGACGAGGTCAGGCGACGCGGCTCTGGAGTGGTTTTATTTTGCGGATGTAGCGGGACAATTTTCGAGCTCATACAATAAGTTACCGTAATTCAAGTCCCGTTCAAGATAGAATTGCTATGATAATTACGGTTAATGCAAATTAATCTCTCTTGCGACATTGTCACAAATTGCCTCTTTTTGGCCGTAATTCGGACCCGTTGCCGCCCCTTTACCTCATCATATCCTATTTGTTGCTGAGTTGCAGGCCCTAGGTTTTTACAGCCCCCCAGCCCTTCCGTGGGCCTCTTGCTTATCTTCGTCGCCATCGCGCGAGCTTACATGTCGGTTCTCCCAATCCGACATTCGATACCGGTGCTTCCCTATTAGCTATCGGTGGACGACTCGAAAGCGACCAGCCCCGCTTTCGAGTCGACTCACCGAGCGGTTTTAACTCCAGAAATCTAAATTTTTTAAATCAAGCTATTCAGGCTGAAAGACTTTGGCAGTCGTCACCTTCATCGTTTTCGGATCATGCACCAAAGCCGCAACGGCATAGCCTTTTTCAAGCTCTCTTTTGAAGACACCGCCAGACTTGATGGCTTGCACGTCTGTCACAACATTTGCGAGACGCAAGGTACGGCCATGATTTTCGCCTGCCTTGACGGGAACATTTTGCCAGCCTGGTTTATAAGTCACAATCACAACATCTTGCGGGGCTGCGAAGCTCACTTCACCATCTTCAAGTGCAAACTCTTCCGACAGCTCAACAGGTGTAAGGGTCATCGTCTCTACGTCACGCTTTGTATAGCGCGGACTATGGGCAGAGCCGTTGAGGACAATTTGCGGCGTGTAAACATTGCCAATACCAAAAGCTTCGCCGTAGTCACGCTGACGTTTCGTAAACTCTGGGTCTGCGAAAGTATCTTTCCAACCCAGATAATCCCAATAGGTCACACCATATGTCAGGACGAGCACATCGTCATCTTCGCTTAGCTTGCCAACAAACTCATTGGCAGGCGGACAGGACGAGCAGCCTTGGGACGTGAACAACTCCACCACGGTCGACGGCACCTCATTTGCATTTGCGAAGCTAAAGGCACTTAGTGATAACACCGTGCCAAGGGCTATTTTACGGAAAGATCTAGGAATGTAATTTGAATATGTCATAAATGTTGTAGACCACAACAGAGTTAAGCTTACCAATGTCAATTGCATCACAGTTTAGTGAGCCCTTTTAACAGGCATCAAGTTTTACATAGACGGTTGAACATTTGCGCGTTTCTTATCCTCTTCGTCAAGGTCAGGCTGCCCGTCCGCTGATAGGAGCACCGCAATCCAATGCGTTGTTTTGAACTGCGCCAGAATAATCATAATGATGACGGTGAGCGGCGCAGAAAGGAACGCCCCAACGCCGCCGAGCAAGGCTTGCCAAAGCGTCAAAGACAGCACGACAACGAGAGCTGACAAATTCATACTGTCGCCCATCATTTTAGGCTGGATGGTATTCCCAATGACGAATTGCACGGCAAATAATAGCCCCGTAAGCAAGGCAATCATCGCCGCGCTCTCAAACTGCACGAGGGCAAACATGACAGGTAGCACCACAGCAGCGAGGCCGCCCACAATTGGAATATAGTTCAGGATAAATATGACCAACGCCCAAAATAGCGCATTATCCAAGCCCATCGACGCCATGATGATATAGCTAAGTACGGTCTGCATAAGGGAGATAACCGTCTGCACGCCCAGATATTTTTCAATGGAATGGCGAATACGTGTACCGACTTTTGAAGCTTGGTCGCGGCGCGCTTTATCTGGGAACAGATCATCCATTTTCTTGGGGAAGTTCGATTGTGCAGCAAATAAGAATACAACATAAAGTGCGATAAGCGCAAAATTTGAGGCGACACCTTGAATAGTTGACGCAAATCCCGCCATCAGCGTCTGGAGCTTTTGATTGAGTTCAAACCGATTTGACAACTCTGAAAAGGTAACATTCTCGCCTAAAAAGCGTTCAAACAGAGGGTTATGACTCATCCAAGAGAAAATCTCCGTGAGGCGCGCTTGATATTTCGGGGCCTCCTTCGAAACTTCTTGTGCTGTATCCGCAATGATAAGCACAATGCCGACGAGACCTGCCACAACGGTAAGCACAGCAATAGTGAGGGCAAGCCAATAGGGGAACTTTGAGGACAACTTGTCCAGCCATTGTGCGAAAGCGTCAATTATCAACCAGATAAAGACAGCCAAAGCGATAGGAGCGATAATATGGGCTGTGCGGTAAATCCCCCATGTCAACGCTATAAAGGCCAGAAACAGCAAGCTCGCGCGAATCGTTTTGTCTGTCGAAAGTTCCATGGCGCTAAACTACACAGCTCTCTTCTTTTGCCAACCACTTAGCTTGCGTTCAGCTTTGCGCCATCATAAACGACTTACCGAATGGAGGAGGGCTTATGAGCACGATTTTTTTAGGCAAAGACACAGACGGCGTTTCGCAAAAACTCTTACTGAGCCGTGCAAACCGTCATGGGCTTGTTGCTGGCGCGACGGGTACGGGTAAGACCGTCACGCTCCAAATTTTGTCTGAGGGATTTTCCAAAGCAGGCGTGCCTGTTTTTGCTGCCGATGTGAAGGGCGATTTGTCAGGCATTTCTCAATCGGGCAGCGAAGTGCATAAATTGCATGAAAAACTGCTGTCACGAGCAGAAAAAATTGGCTTAAATAATTACAAGTATAGCGCCATGCCCGTGACCTTTTGGGATTTGCACGGCAAACTCGGCCACCCTATCCGCGCGACAATTTCCGATATGGGCCCGATGCTCCTCGCCCGTCTCATGGGTTTAACCGAAGCACAAGAAGGCGTTTTGCACATCGCTTTTGACGTGGCAGAAAATCACGATTGGCCGCTGATCGATTTAAAAGACCTAAAATCAACCCTCATTTATATAGCTGAGAATAACAAAGAACTGTCCTTAGAATATGGCCGTATCGCCTCAGTCTCTGTCAGTGCCATTATTCGCGACCTACTCGTGCTCGAACGCGAAGGCGCAGACAAATTCTTCGGCGAGCCTGCGCTCTCGCTCTCGGACTTGATTCAAATGACTGATGACGAACAAGGCATTGTCAATATTTTGGCCGCAGATGATTTGATAATCACGCCTCGCCTCTATTCCACATTCCTTTTATGGTTGATGAGCGAACTTTTTGAAGAACTCCCCGAAGTCGGCGATCAAGATAAACCTGTCATGGCCTTCTTCTTTGATGAGGCGCATCTTCTTTTTGACGAAGCCCCCAAAGCGCTTGTTGAGAAGATTACGCAGGTCGCACGACTTGTTCGCTCCAAAGGAGTTTCGCTGTGGTTCGTCACGCAAAATCCGGCCGATATTCCTGATGATGTGCTAGGACAAATTGGTAATCGCATTCAGCACGCCCTGCGCGGCTATACCCCCAAAGAGCAAAAAGCCATTCGTGCGTCAGCAAGCGCCTTCCGTCCAAACCCCGCCTTCAAAACGGTAGATAAAATTTCAGAGCTTGGTGTTGGAGAAGCTCTGGTCTCTATGCTTGACGAAAAAGGGCGACCCAAAGTCGTGGGGCAAACACTTATCCGCCCGCCCTATTCTCGTATTGGCCCCGCCAAACTTTCCGAGCGCAAGGCCATTATTACTGACAGCCCTATGGCCGAAAAATATGATGATATGGTAGATAGAAAATCAGCTTATGAAATTCTGAACACTAAGCGGGAAAAGGCACGTAAAGCCGCAGAAAAAGCGGCTCAGGAAGAACTTAAGCCCCAATCTAAGAAAAAAGCCAAATCACGGGGACGCAAACGTCAATCACCTCTTGAGCGTGGCATGAAAGCGGGCGCGCGCAGTATTGCGTCGTCAGTAGGCCGCGCAATTGCTGGGAAGCACGGCGCTGCTATTGCGCGCGGCATACTCGGCGGATTTATGCGCCGGTAAGTCGCGATAGCGAATAAAAAAGAACGCACACGATTAGAAAATGAACTATGGCTGTCATGCGATATAAACTCCTCTGTATAAGGATAGTTCCCACCTAAATTGAGCCAAATTACGGCTTGTTTGGGGTCTTTATTAGCCCTACACCTAAGAGAAAAAATCAAGGGTTACGGCATATGCCACATGCGTTCACTCGACGAGGACTTTTATCATCTGGTGCGCTTGCAGGGTTAGCAAGCGTGGCTACGGGTTGTAGCAGTGGCAAAGACAGCCCTATGCTCTCAGCCGCCTCTACCCAAGCAACAGGATCTTTTGCTCACGGGATAGCCAGCGGCGATCCGCGCAGTGACTCTGTTATTTTATGGACGCGCATTACACCGACAGATGCCAATGGCGGTCCTGTCAAAGTCATTTGGGATATCTCCCCAACGGAAGATTTTTTCGATACAGAATTCGGAGGGAGTGTTCAGGCGAGTTCTGCTAGCAATTGGACAGCAAAGGTCGAAGCAACAGGACTTGAACCTGGTAAGCAATATTTTTACCGTTTCAGAGTTGATGAAGAGATATCGCCTGTCGGGCAAACGCGAACGCTTCCAGAGGGTGATATCGGCCAAGTGAGGTTTGCTGTTGTGTCCTGCTCAAATTGGCAGCACGGCTATTTTAATGCCTATGATCACATTGCTCGCCAAGAGAACATCGACGCAGTAATCCACTTGGGTGATTATTTCTACGAATACGGTGCGGATGGTATGGAGATTACAGAGGTTGGGAAAAAAGGCCGACTCCATGAGCCGCGCCACGAAGTTATCAGTCTTGAGGATTACCGCATCCGTCACGCGCAATATCGCACTGACCCAGCCCTACAAGCGATGAGTGCAAAATTCCCTATGATTACCATTTGGGACGATCATGAAAGCAGCAATGATAGCTGGATAAACGGTGCGGAGAACCATAGCCCTGATAGCGAAGGGTCATGGGAAGACCGCAAGCAAGCCGCAATGCGCGCTTATTATGAATGGATGCCGATCCGCGACCCGAGCGCAGGCACAGCGCGTGAAAACCTCTTCCGCCACATAGAATTTGGGAATTTGCTCTCGCTCGTCACTGTTGAGACTCGTCTTACAGCGCGCGCGGAACCGCTCATAATTGAAAACTTCAAAAACGAAATCGACCTTGAGGGCAGCGCCGATAAGTTCAAAACTGAGGTCCTCGGTGACCCCTCACGTGAGATGTTTGGCACGGTTCAGGAGGACTTTATCGTTGAAGCCCTAATGCAGTCAAAAAACGCAGATAAAGTTTGGCGTGTCCTCGCAAACCAAGTAATTATGGGTCGTCTCCTCACCCCTGATCTCGCACCTTATGTTGATGAAAATGCTGTTCAGGCGATCGAAAAAGATTGGCCTGGCGTTAGGGATATCGTTGAACTTTCGAAATATAACCTCCCTCTCTACCCTGATAGTTGGGACGGTTATCCCGCCGCACGCGAACGTTTCTACAAGCGGTTAGTCGAAAATGACGTGCAGGATATTTTTGTACTGACAGGTGACGCGCATGAGTTTTGGATGAATGATCTCAGTACAGAATCTGGTGAGAAGGTCGGCGTGGAGGTCGTCTCGACCGCTGTGTCATCAGAGACCTTGAAAAAATATATGGGTAGCGCCACCGAGGACTACGCGCTCTTGCTGACCCAAGCAAATAAGGACGCGCGCTATTACAACCCCATGCCGAATGGTTATAGCGATATCACCTTCACTAAATTTGGAGCGACAATACGTATGATTGCCGTGAGCGATACGCAAAGCCTTAATTACAGCGCCTCTGAAGTCGCAAGCTTCACAGTCAAGCCGAGTAAAGGCAGGTTGAATATATCTTCTGCAAAAGGTTTAAATCTAAAACAGCGCGCGCTTTTTAGCGGGATTGGCTAATTAACACTTCGCATCATATCATTGAATTTATTACATTATCTGACTTTGCAGGCAAATTCGCAAATTTTGTAAAACCTGGCTGTCCGGCCGCCTCAGGCATTTGTGAAACGTAGTCGCGTTTTAAATCTACACTCATTTTACGGCTTCCGTCATGGGAATATCCTGGCGGTCCGAAAATATATCCAAAACGCTGTTTGAGTGTCAGGCCCTTCTGCGCGGCATCTTTGAGAATGTTAAGCAGTTCTGCAAACGCGATTTTGACGGGGTTGAACGTGTTAATCGGCGTGACGACGCCGTATTTACATGGATCATCTGCCCGCTCCTCAACAAAGGTACCGAACATCCTGTCCCAAATAATTAAAATGCCCGCAAAGTTAGCGTCGAGATAGCGCGGGTTTGTAGAGTGATGGACACGGTGATGGCTCGGTGTATTGAAAACGGCCTCAAACCATTTCGGCATACGGTCTATTGTCTCCGTATGTATCCAGAATTGATAGATCAGGTTTACCCCGCCCACAAATGCCACGAGCAAAGGATGAAAGCCCAGAAATACAAGCGGTGAAGAGAGCAAGACAAAACCCGTAAAATGATTATTCCATGGCTGCCGCAAAGCTGTTGAGAGGTTATAGTGTTCTGAGCTGTGATGAACGACATGGGCTGACCAGAACCAACGGACGCGATGGGCGGCATAATGCTTGTAATAATAGACAAAATCCTGTGCGAGAAGGCAGACGAAAAAAGCGCCCAATCCGACACCCCAATCAAACAGTCGGAACTGCCATATCCACATCATTATTGCGAGGCTGATAAACCCCATAAGAATATCGCTGAGCAAATTGCCGATACCCATCGACATAGAGGCGAAAGCATCCTTCGTATCATAACGTCCCCGCGTCTCTGTCTTGGCGTGTTTACGGTGCAGACGCAGGTATAAAACTTCCAGCACGACAGCCGCAAAGAACAGCGGAGCCGCGAATTGTAATATCTTTGGAAAGTCTGGTTGAAGGGCATCCATAACAACATTGTGGCCGCAAATTCGAGCCTGTCAACTTCGCTTATCCAGAGCTGTGACAAAACTGCACATCATTAATTGCAAACGGCCTTAAATTTGCATAATGCAAGTTGGAATTAGGTTCAGGAAACCTTTACGTTATTGTGGCACTTACGCATCAGGGCGCGGCGGGCTAACTTGAAAGTAATTTATGTGCGGAATCATTGGTATTGTGGGCGAAACCCAGGTTTCTGATCGTCTTATTGACGGGCTTAAGCGACTGGAATATCGCGGCTATGATAGCTCTGGTATTGCCGTACTTGACGGCGGAAAGCTTAAGCGGTCCCGCGCTGAAGGAAAAATCAAGTCTCTAGAAGCCAAATTGAACGACACACCGCTCGACGGTCCAATGGGCATAGCGCATACGCGTTGGGCAACGCATGGCGTTCCGAATGAAACTAACGCGCATCCGCATTTCTCTGGTCGCGTCGGTGTTGTCCATAACGGCATCATCGAAAACTTTACTGAACTGCGCGAAGAAATGTCAGACCGCACGTTCGAGAGTGAAACTGATACAGAAGTTGTCGCACACCTTGTTGATCACCTGCTCTCGACGGGCCTGTCGCCAATTGACGCCTTCAGCGCAGCGTTGAAGAAACTCCGCGGCGCTTACGCTTTCGGTCTCATCATTGACGGAGTTGAAGATCAGATTTTCTGCGCGCGCGCAGGGTCGCCTCTCGCAATTGGGATTGGCGAAACTGAGATGTATCTAGGCTCGGACGCCATGGCTCTGGCACAATTAAGCCAAAAATTAATTTACCTGGAAGAAGGTGATTGGGCCGTCCTAACTCCAACGAGCTTCCGCATTTTTGATAGCAATGATAACGCCGTAGAACGTGATATTACGATTTTACAAGGTGGCCCCGCTGTCGCGGAAAAAGGTAATTACCGGCACTTCATGCTCAAAGAAATATACGAGCAACCTGAAACGGTCGGACGCACAATGCACAATTATATCGATGAATTTCGACTGGCCGCAGACGCACCAGAAGGACTTGATTTCACAGATATTGACCGCATCATCATCATCGCCTGCGGCACAGCCTGTTATGCCGCCATGGTGGCAAAATATTGGTTTGAGCAAGTGGCGGGAATCGCCGTGGATGTCGATGTCGCTTCAGAATTTCGTTACCGCAACCCCGTCGTTGATAAACGCTCGCTGTTCATGGCCGTGTCACAATCCGGCGAAACAGCCGATACACTTGCCGCGCTGCGTTATTGCAAAGAAAAGGGCCTCCGCACAGCAGCGCTCGTCAATGTTATGACGTCAACGATGGCGCGCGAGGCAGATGTGGCCCTTCCTATTAATGCGGGCCCAGAAATCGGTGTGGCGTCGACAAAAGCGTTTACATCGCAGCTCACAGCTCTCGCCGCCCTCACCCTTGCTGCTGGACGTGACCGGGAAACGCTCTCGCGTGACGGTGAAATCCGTATGACGCGCGCCATGATTACGGCCCCACGCCTCATCAAGGAAGCGCTCGAACTTGATCCAAAAATTGAACAGATTGCCTTTGACCTGTCAAAAAGTTCTAGCGCGTTTTATCTCGGGCGCGGCAGCCAAGTCCCTATCGCCTTTGAAGGTGCTCTAAAACTCAAAGAAATCAGTTACATACATGCAGAAGGTTATGCAGCTGGCGAGCTTAAACACGGCCCCATAGCTTTGATAGAAGACGGCACACCTGTAATCGTTCTCGCACCTTATGATACGCTCTATGAGAAAACGATTTCTAACCTTCAAGAGGTCGCCTCACGCGGTGCTTATATCATTCTCATCACTGACGAAGCGGGCGCCGCAAGCGCGCATGATATGGCGGACGAAATGATTGTCATGCCAAGCTCTGACGGCTTTGTCGCCCCAATCATCATGTCGATTGCTATCCAACTTCTTGCCTATCACACCGCTGTTCACCTCGGCACAGATGTAGATCAACCCCGAAATCTCGCCAAATCAGTAACGGTGGAGTAAGGTTATTCTGCTACGCAGGTTAAGCTAACTCAACACTGTGGGGTAATATGAAGAAGATACGTAAGGCCGTCCTGCCCGTCGCTGGCTTTGGTACGCGTGTTTTGCCCGCAACCAAAACAATACCCAAAGAAATGCTGCCCGTCGTGGACCGCCCTGCCCTGCAATATGTTGTGGATGAGGCCCGCGAGGCTGGCATAGAGCATTTTGTATTTGTAACAGGTCGCAATAAAGGTGCGATTGAGGACTATTTCGACCGCGCCTATGAGCTTGAATATAGCCTGCGCCAAAAAGGTAAGACGGAGATATATGAGGCATTAGACAAGGACACACCCGAAGCGGGCACAATGTCATTTGTCCGTCAGCAGAGCGCGCTCGGCCTCGGCCATGCCATATGGTGTGCGCGTGATGTCATCGGTGACGACCCTTTTGCGATATTGTTGCCCGATGTGCTCGTGAAGGCGAAAACGTCCTGCCTCGCCCAAATGGTAGATGCTTATAACGATGTCGGCGGAAACATTATTGCCGTCGATCAAGTCCCCCATGAGCGCGTGAGTAGCTATGGTGTCATCGCGCCCAAGGGCACGGCCGAAGGTCAGCGCCTCATCGAAATGTCAGGCATGGTAGAAAAACCAAAGACGGAAGATGCGCCAAGCAATCTCAAAATCACTGGGCGGTATATTTTGCAGCCTGAAATTATGGACATTCTCAAAACACAAGCCGCAGGTGCAGGCGGAGAAATTCAACTGACGGATGCCATGGCAACGCTGATGAAACTGCAGTCGTTCCACGCCTATGAATATGAGGGCGAGGATTATGACTGCGGCTCAAAATATGGCTATTTCGAAGCTGTGCTTGCTTACGCCATCGACCACCCAGAAATTGGCGAGCAAGCCGTAGAGTTATTGAAAACACGCCATAAATCTCTCGGCGTCTGATTATATGAGCCGCGCATTAAAGGCTGAAACAAAAGCCCTTAGAAGTTGGATGATAGAGGCGGCGCTTCCCTTTTGGGCTGCACATGGCGTTGACGCGCAAGGTGGATTTTACGAAGATTTGCATCTTGACCGCTCAGCTAATGTGGACGCTGAGCGACGTGTGCGTGTGCAATCACGCCAAATTTTTACCTATAGTCTTGCGAGCCGTTTAGGATGGTATGACGGCACCCCTATCGCGGATAAGTGTTTTGATTTCTTAGAAACATATGGATATCAGCGCGACGGTGTAAATGACGCACGAGCGGGTTACGCTCACCGCATAGGCCCTGACTATGTCGTCACCAATCCTATTCGCGATTTTTACGATCACGCCTTCCACTTACTCGGAGCGTCGTCGCTCGCGGGCTTGAACCAAGCGCAAAATCAACGGTCAGCAGAGACAAGGTGCGACGCGATTTTAGGGATCATTGATGTCGAATTTGAAGCACCCAATGAGGGGTGGCTTGAAGGCCGTCCTGCAACCCTCCCTCGCCGACAAAACCCTCACATGCATTACCTTGAAGCCAGCCTTGCGCTTTATCAACGTACTGGCGACACGCGACATTTACAAATCGCACATAAAATATTTGAACTCTTCCAACTTTATTTTTATGATAGTGAGCACACAGTCATCTCAGAATTTTTCAAACTCGATTGGAGTCTTGCCGACGGAGATTTGGGACAAACTGCTGAGCCAGGTCACGCTGTGGAATGGGTTTGGCTTCTCGGGCAATATGAGAAATTTAGCGGTGTTTCGACCCGCGGCTATCAAGACGCGCTGTATGACAATGCTTTTGTAGGTAATCCGATTTTCTTAAATGACGAAGAAGATAAAGCAGGCAATGTGCGCCGCGCCACAAAGCGGCTCTGGGTTCAAACAGAAGTCGTGCGCGCCCACCTGACTATGGCGAGACTTGGTCGCAAAGGTGCAACAGAGAGTGCCGTAAGAACACTTGCTGGAATACACGAACACTACCTCAATGATGACGGGACATGGGTAGATCAACTAGACGAGCACGGCCGCCCCTGCGCGGAAACTATTCCTGTCAGCACTTTTTATCATATCATGGGGATGACGATGGAAGCCGTGGATTTCTGTGAAGGTTAGCTAACGCAGGCGTTCCACTTTAAGCAATAAGAGTTCAATTGAGCCGCCTTTACCTGAGGGGTCAGGCCAAATCCCGACATAGTCATTGCCTCTTTCTAGCGGCGGATTTGGTGAAAACTCAAAACTATAGTCCGCAAATTCATTTGTGAGGTCAAACCTCTGCCACTCACTATCCCCAACGCCAGAGGTGAAATAGCCAAGCTCAAATTGCGA
>CALLME010000034.1 GCA_938007945.1 uncultured Caulobacterales bacterium | reverse complement strand
CCGCTCGTCTCAGGCGCGCTTGGGCGGTTTAACGCGCAAGTGAGCGCGTTTAAAAATGACAGATCAGGACCGTGTTACCGCTGCCTTGTACCCGATATACCCCCTGACGCGCAGACCTGCGAAGCCGTGGGCGTGGTGGGTGCGCTTGCTGGCATTGTCGGCTCCGTCATGGCGCTGGACGTGATTAAAATCATCACGGGCGCAGGTGAGCCGCTTTTTGGGCGGCTTTGGCTTTATGAAGGTCTTAAATGCGAAAGCCGCACGATTAGCCTACCGCGCGACCCTGCCTGTCCCGCTTGTGGAGATTAGCCGCGAATACGCGTGCTGAAGATTGGACGAGAAATGCCGCGACCACGCTGACCACCAAATCTTTTGCCGCCGCCTCTTATACCGCGACGCCCAAAACCCCGACCGCGCGCAAAACGCGGCGCAGAAATAGACGCGCCGTAGCCATAGCTGCCTGAATTATATTGCGGGCTGTAAGCGCGATTAGAATATCCATAATCGGAATGGCTATGATTCTGAGATGCTGCCGCACGGGCTTGCGCGAGGTCCCGCTCTGCACGGCGCGCCCGACGTTCTGCATTCTCGGCGCGCGCTTCTGCGGATTTTCTCGCGGCAATCACCGCGCGCTTAGAATTGAGGGGGCTTTTGATTTTCCCGCGTAAAACTATCACCCCGTTTTGAGTGCTCATGTCATAACCACCAGAACTTTGACAATGACAATTCGCTTCTGCCGTAGAGGCCAGACCTATGCACATCACAGTTGATAATATTACGACTTTAAACATGACACACTCCTATCCTTTAGGACAGCGTAGCTTGCGGCGGCACCCTAGGCGAGTCCCTGCCCCTCTCGCGCGAAGTGGGCGTCGGGCTATCGCTTAAGCTAGCAGGCGGTTTTTGGCGAGTGCCTCATAATCAGCTAAGCAACTCTGATAAATCTCGGCGTATTTCTCAGGCACGTCTGGTAAGTCTGATGGCGGCGGGCCAAAGCCAGTACTACGCTCAACAGAGGCATACCAATAAGGCGCCCATGCCCCGTCCGTGTCGCGCGGGCCAGCCTCCCACGCTAACATCGCCGCGTCCCAAGGCACGCCAATCGCGTCGCAGAGTTTTGGCAAAACTGCGTCAGGCGTATTCAAAATATCGTCGCAATCCACAATAGGCGGCGCTTTACCCGTCATCTCTGTGAGCGTATCGAACAAGCGCCGTTGCGGGCCGTAGCCCAAATCCTCTTCGGTAAACGCCGCACGGCCTTTGGCATAAGAACAGAGCACACGCGCGGGATGGCGGATAAGGAAAAAATGCGACCCCTCTTTCGCCCAATCCAGCGGAAAGCCGTCCAGCATATGATGGGGCATGTGCTTTTGAAAATAAAACGGCGCTTTATTCGGTGAACTTTGCGCGCATTTTTCGCCCACGACCTGTGCATCCGTTTCGTGTGCGGCCAGTGTCTCATTGCGACCCGGATGGTCCTTGCCAGACACATGTAGAAACGGTGCAAAAAACGGCTCGTCCCACACATCGCAATCGGCGCGTGATCCAAAACTTCTCATCATGGCGGTTGATAGATTACGCGGTCCCGACCACATGCAAATAGGGATACTCACAACAGGACCTATGCAGAGGTATCGGCGTGAATGTGCGCTTGATAGAGCTTTTGTAGCCGCTCCACCATAGGCCCGCGTTTGCCGTCACCAATGATACGCCCGTCAATTTCACCCACAGGGGCTAACCCCGCAAATGTGCCCGTGGTGAACGCCTCATCCGCGCTATAGCATTGCATCAGGCGAAAGTTTTTCTCAAAAACGGGAATATTATTGTCTTTGCAGAGCTCCACAATTTTACCGCGCGTAATCCCGTCCAAGCAATAATCACCAGAGCTAGTCCAGACTTCTCCGTTTCTCACAATAAAGAAATGCGTCGAATTACAGGTCGCGACAAAACCTTGCGGGTCGAGCATCAAGCCCTCATCCGCCCCTGCTTTAATCGACTGAATACAGGCGGTAATACAGTTGATTTTAGAGTGAGAATTAAGCCCTGGATCTTGGACATCGGCGCGGCCGCGACGCACAGCCACAGTATAAAGCTTAAGCGTATTCACCGCCGTTTTTGGATCAGGCTCTTTAAACTCAGGTGCAATGACGATTGTCGCAGGGCTGATAATCACGCGCGGGTCTTGATAAGGCGTGCTGCGTAGGCCGCGTGTCACCATCAAACGAATATGGACATGCTCTTTCATGTCATTGGCTTTGAGCGTCTCATCAATACGCGCGATGAGCGCCTCTTTGCTGATACCAATGTCGATATCAAGCGCCTTTGCACCCTCCCATAAGCGGGTCATGTGATCATCAAGAAATGCAACGCGGCCATTATGAACACGCAGACCTTCCCAAATGCCGTCTCCGAGCATGAAGCCTGAATCAAAGACATTGACGACGGCCTCTGCGCGGCGTTTTAGCTCGCCATTAACGTTAAAAAACACTGTTTCATTGCGTGCGTCTGGCACATAAGCGTGAGAGCCAAATGACATATCGTCCTCATTAAAAGTAGTTAAAGACGAAAATGTCCAACCAATAGCCTATAAGCTAATTGAATAAAAAGCGAGTTTGAAGCGCTTTTTGGGTCATCAAATTGCTATTTCAACCTCGATTTTAGCAAATTATGTCTCGCGCATTGGCAGTAGAGACACATTTGAGGTCCAAATATGACAGACCCCTCTTCCGGGTTACTGGAAGAGGGGTCGTCGTGCGTTACGACTCTGAAATCCCAATTGGGGGAGGAATTTCTGAGTCACAACGCGCGCCCCGAGGTATGTGGAAGGTGGTCGTCCCCAACCGCAATTGCCTCAGGCAAACTAAATTATTCGCCTATAATAGACCGGTGCGCAATGCGCACCATATTAACTTCACTAATAAAGCTAGCATATTTTTCGTAATCTTGCAAAATATTTGAGTCCAAAATCGTCTCTAGGCTGTCACCAGCATCGATGCGCGATTTAACGCGGTCGTGAATGTTTTGCAGCATATCGCGCGCGGCAGTCAGGTCAGCTTTGCTTGCAATCGGACCATGACCCGGAATGATCACTGTATTTTCATCGGCCATAGCGAGCACTTTATTATGCGCCGCAATCATGCCGAGCACACTGCCGCCTGCATCCACGTCGATATAGGGAAAGAGGCC
>CALLME010000033.1 GCA_938007945.1 uncultured Caulobacterales bacterium | reverse complement strand
TTGCATATGGGGATGCTTTGCGCGTTTTCAAGGGTTGGCTCTTTGATTTCGACATGCCGCCCAGACCTATGGCTCAAAACTCAACCGCTAAATCCGAGCCTGATACCCGTTTCAAAACAGTACAGCTCTAGGGCGGCTTCGGGACGTTCTGGGCAATATGGCTATTTTTCAGGCTTAATTCTGTATTTTTCGCTCGCTTTTTGGGGGAACAACTCCTGCGGAACTGGCACGGCTCTTGCTCTCCTCATAGGGGAGTCCCGGCATAATGCCAAATAACAACACGATGAGACTGATTATGACCAGTGATATTGACCTTCATGTAGGCAAACGCCTTCGCCGCCGCCGCCGTTTACTGGGCCTAACCCAGCAAAATTTGGCCACAGAGGTTGGCATACGGTTTCAGCAAATTCAAAAATATGAATGCGGCGCAAACCGCGTCAGCGCGGCCCGTTTATTTGAGCTTGCCGAAGCGCTGGGTGTCCCTGTGCAGTATTTTTACGAAGGCCTCTCTGAGCGGGATATGTATTCAGACGATCCGTTCCCTGAATTCCTCGCCCCTGATGTGCTGTCTAAGAAAGAAACAATGGATCTTGTGCGCGCCTATTATTCAATGGAAGCGGAGCCGCGCAAGCATTTGCTTGATCTGGCAAAATCACTTGAAACCTCTGGCGCGCCGACACCGCTGCGTCTCGTCTCGCCTTAAGGCCCATTCAAAATAAAGATGGCGAGCCGATTAAGGCTCGTCAGACTCGTTGTGCCGCCTTATAAGAGCGCATGACCTCCTCCTTAAAATTTCTGCCATCAGATACACTTGCGGATAACCGCTTGGCACTTTTCTCGACGCTACGCAGAGCGGCGCGCGACATAACCCTACCTTTGTTTGAAGACGGCGCATTGCGCGACACGCAGAATAAAGCGGACGGTTCATCTTATGATCCTGTCACGAAAGCCGACGTCGACGCCGAACGCGTGCTGCGAGATATTATTGCAAAGCACTATCCCGATGACGCGATTACGGGCGAAGAATTTGACGATATTGCGGGGATAAATGACTGGTCATGGACGCTTGATCCGATTGACGGCACACGCGGATTTGTCGCGGGCGTACCGGTTTGGAGCACGCTCGTCGCGCTAAGCTTTAAAGGCGCGCCAGTGATTGGCATGATAGACCATCCTGCTTTGGCGCAGACTTATTTTGGCGTGATTATGATTGCAGACCCTGTCGCTTGGCGCCTTCGCGATGATGGGAGCGTCAGTCAAATCTCAACAAAATCCTGCGGCGCGATATCAGAGGCGATTTTGGGCTGCACCGAACCGCTCTCAATGCTCGGACCGGGCGAGCTTGCAGCCTATAATATCATACGTCACGGTGCGCGGTTTTCGCGCCTCGGACTTGATGCTTATGGCTACGCTATGGTGGCGAGCGGGCGAATGGATATCATCATCGAAGCGGGGCTAAAGCCGTGTGATGTTCACGCGCTCATGCCCATCGTCGAAGGGGCAGGGGGGAAGCTGACTAATTGGCACGGCGGCTCTGCGGTCGGCGGCGGTCGGGCCGTCGCGGTGGGCGATAGCGAGTTATTGCCAGAGCTTTATACCTATCTGGGGCGGGCAATGACGGTTTAGTCTGAAAATCTAAAGCGCGTTATCGCTTAGGAATTTATCAAAAGCGCTAAAGAATTGATCGCGGTATTGGTCGCGCTCAAGAAAAAGCTCATGCAGCGCTCCTGGCACAACAGCAAAAGTCGCGCCTGCTTTTTGCGCAAATTCTTCATTAGAGCGAGGCTCAACAATAGGGTCAGCGCCAGCCGCCACAATGAGCGCGGGGATTTTGAGTTTATCAGCGTTCTTATTAACAAAGTTCATGCTGCGCACGGCTTGGACTATCCAGCCATAAGTCGGTGGGCCGAGGCGAATGCGCTCGACATTGTTAAAATAGGCCGACCAGCTTTTGTAGCGCGCGGGGTCGCTTGTGAGTTTATTGCTCTCAAACGGGACAGGTATGCCGCTGCGTCCGCGTTGAAATGGCAGTTCTTTTTTCGCCATGCCGAGCGCTGATAAAAGTCTCACCGCACCAATCATGATGGGGGTAGAGACATCATAAAGCCCGAGCATGGGTGCAGAGCCTACAACCGCGCTTGGCCGCATAACGCCGCTAATCACGGCTTGTAGCGCGACACAGCCGCCCATACTGTGACCGACAACAATATGAGGTTTGGGCAGAAGCGGTGAAAATTGCGACGTCACACCTGCAAGGTCATCCGCATAGTCTTGGAAGTCATCGACATAGGATTTTAGCGGGTCATCCGTCATGCGGTCAGAGAGGCCTTGTCCGCGCGGGTCCATGACGAGAACCGTAAAGCCGCGATCCGTAAAGTCCTCAACGGTCTCTAAGTATTTTTCTATAAATTCTGTGCGGCCTGGATAAATGATGACAGAGCCGCGCGGGTCAGAGCGCTCGGACGTCACAAGCATGGTGCGCAGGCGCAGGCCGTTTTGCTCAACCCAATAAAAACGCGTACGTTTGGCGATGGCCTGGGGCAGGTCGCGACCATCTGGGCTAACAAATTCAGCCTTTTCAAATTTAACCTGTGCCCGCATATTGCCCTATTTCGTTCTGCGGCAATTGCCTTGTGCAGAAAGCAAAAGGCTCGGATAATTCCGAGCCTTTAAAATAACTACATAGATGAGAAGAGACTTTGTAGTCCCATCGCCACGGACATATCGCCTGCCACTTTCAACTTGCCAGACATAAAGGCCATCATCGGGTCGAGATTGCCAGAGGCCAGTGAGATGAAATCATCTTTAGAGACTGAGATAGTGCAATCCGCGTCTTTGTCTGCGATTTCAGCTGTGGTGCCATTTGCAAAAACTTGGCCGTCATCACCAAAATCAAATTTCACAGATTTATCGATGCCACCAGATTTCTCCAGCGCTTCATTCATTTTTGCGACGATGTCTTCATTTGTCATAAGAGTTCCTTTTATTAGCTGATGTCTATATGGGGGATGTAAGCCCGATTTTCCAGTTTAATTTATTTCACGCGCCTAAATTAGAGTGGCTTTCTAAACATGAGTGTTGCGCGATCGGATTCGCCGATATTTTTGTAAAGACTTGCGTCAAAATCTTTCGCCTCGGGCGAGCCTTCTTTGGGCGTTGCAGAGCGCGGCGGCAATGTCCAAACGCCCATCGGGTGGTCGGCCGTATCACGCGGGTTGGAGTTCACTTCTGAGCTTCCAACGAACTCAAAACCTGCGCGCGCGGCGAGGTCTTTCATATAGCTTTCCTGCACGTAACCGCTGCGGCCTTTGGGGTCTTGGGTGGAGCTTTCGGGTAGGCGGTGCTCAACCACGCCTAAAATGCCGCCAGGTTTCAGAGCCGCATAAAAATCAGCGAACGCTTTATCGGCATAACCGCCGCCCATCCAGTTATGGACATTGCGGAAGGTCAAGATCATGTCCAGCGGCTCCGCGACATTAATAGGTGTGTCGTTTTTGCCAAAGCTTGTAATTTCGATATTGCCCATGCCGTCTGCACCGACAAATTTGTCTTTGAACGCTTGGTTACGCTTTTGCGCGCGCTCGCTGCCTTCCTCTTGATAAAGGATGGCCGTGTAAGTGCCGCCGCCACTGGCCAGATAAGGCGCAATAATCGGTGTGTACCAACCACCCCAAACTTCGCCGACATTCATGTCAGGCTGCACGCCAAAAAACTCAAGCGTCGGGACAGGGTTTCTAAACTTATCACGGGCCGCGTCATCAGCGCGGCGGGGGTGAGCGGCAATCTCGGCCAGTGTCACAGTCTGTGCTTGAGAGGCTTGGCTGGGGGTCTCCGTGCTCGCGGTCTCAGAGCTGCCGCCACAGGCAGAAAGGGCTAATACACTCGCGCCGAGCAGCGCAAAACTAACTGATTTTAAAGCCAACATATGCTGTTCTCCAAATTTGAATTTAAAGCCTAATGTGGGGATTATTTTGCGCGGTGCAAGGGGTTTTTACGTAGCTGCGATTTGATGCCGCAAGTCCCTTGAAAGTACAAATCTTAATCCCAAATCCTATAACCGAGACGCCTTGATGGGTCTCGAATTAACCCAAGGCTCGGCCATAAGGCGAGCCATAACACATTGCTTAAAAAGGATGTAATTATGCGTAACTATGACTTTTCCCCTCTCTACCGCAGCTTTGTAGGCTTTGACCGCATGGCAGATTTGATTGATACGGCCAGCCGCGCGGCAACAGCGCAAGACGCTTACCCGCCCTATAACGTCATTCAACTTGACGAAAATGCCTACCG
>CALLME010000032.1 GCA_938007945.1 uncultured Caulobacterales bacterium | reverse complement strand
AAGAATGTTTGGCTCATGCTCGTCAATGGCGGCAAGAAACTCGTCAACAGACGTATTAATGCCAAGGTCAAAGACCTCAAAACCGGCCCCCTCAAGCATCATACCAACAAGGTTTTTACCAATATCGTGGATATCGCCTTTAACGGTTGCGATAACATATTTTCCGACGCTTGAGTTATTTTCACTCGCGGCCAAAATTGGTCGCAGTAGCTCCATACCGCCTTTCATGGCGTTGGCGCTCTGTAAGACTTCGGGAACGAATAGAATTCCGTCACGGAAATCAATACCAACAATGCGCATGCCTTCGACCAAAGCGTCGTTGAGCACCATATTAGCGTCCCATCCACGGTTAAGTAGGATTTGTGTAGCTTCTGTGACTTCGGGGATCATACCGTCATAGAGATCGTCCTGCATTTGCTGCACGAGTTCTGTGTCATCTAGGTCATTGAGTATGATGTCTTCTTCTTGATCGCTCATGTGCGACTCCATTTGTTGCATATAAAGTTTTCTTTATATACTTTCGCTAAGCAAGTCCAACAATTTGACCATCTTCATCCAGTCCTATATCGAGCGCGGCAGGGTGACGTGGGAGGCCTGGCATGCGCATGATAGTCCCGCAAATCGCGACGACAAACCCTGCCCCTGCATTAAGCGTCGCTTCGCGCACTTCGACAGTATGGTCGCTAGTCGCGCCTAGCTTTTTCGGGTCAGTTGAAAAACTAGACTGCGTCTTAGCGATACAAATCGGCAGATGGCCAAAGCCCATCTTCTCAATCTGCTTAAACGCCTTCATCGCGTCGCCGCTGATAGAGACGTCTTTGGCGCGGTAAATTTCCTTGGCAACCTTCTCAACTTTCACCGCAAGTTTGTCACCATCATCATACATAAGTTTTACTGTCGGCTTTGGCCCATCAAGTTGTGATTTGACGGCTTTGGCGAGGTCTTCTGCACCTGCGCCGCCTTCGGCCCAGTGCCGAGAAACGACCATCTCCACGCCCTCTTGGTCACAAATTTCTTTGACAACCGCAATCTCTTCGTCCGTATCATGCACAAAGTGATTAAGCGCGACAACAGGCGTCACGCCGAATTTTTTAAGGTTTTGAATGTGGCGTTCCACATTCACACAACCTGCACGAACCGCCTCCACATTTTGCGGGCCGAGCTCATTCTTAGCGACACCGCCCTGCATCTTCATCGCGCGAACTGTACACACAAGGACGACCGCATCGGGACGTAAGCCAGACTGACGACATTTAATATCAAGAAATTTCTCCGCGCCAAGATCTGCGCCAAAGCCTGCTTCGGTCACGACAACGTCTGTCATCTTGAGGGCAGTCTGAGTCGCAACGACAGAGTTACAACCATGCGCAATATTCGCGAACGGGCCACCGTGGATAAACGCCATATTATGCTCGATTGATTGGACAAGGTTCGGCTGGAACGCATCTTTGAGAAGCACTGTCACCGCACCGTCTGCGCCTAAGTCGCGCACAGTCACAGGTTTACGCTTACGCGTCTTCGCCACGATGATATCGCCAATACGTTTCTGAAGGTCTTTCAAATCTGTCGCGAGGCAGAAGATAGCCATAATTTCTGAGGCCACAGTGATATCAAACCCGCCTTCGCGGACGATACCTTGTGTAGGTCCGCCGAGCCCCATGACGATGTGGCGAAGAGAGCGGTCATTCATATCCACAACACGACGCCAAGTGATACGGCGCGGGTCAATATCAAGCTCATTGCCCCACTGCATGTGGTTATCAAGCATAGCTGAAATGAGAGAGTGCGCAGACGTAATCGCGTGGAAGTCACCGTTGAAATGCAAATTGATATCTTCCATTGGCAGCACTTGCGCGCGGCCACCGCCAGCAGCTCCGCCCTTCATGCCAAAACATGGGCCAAGTGACGGCTCTCTCAGGCAGACCATAGAATTTACGCCTATCCGATTAAGCCCGTCGTTCAAACCAACAGAAGTTGTCGTCTTCCCTTCACCTGCAGGCGTTGGTGTCACAGCGGTCACGAGCACGAGCTTGCCGTTTGGCTTGTCTTTCAGGCTGTCAATATAGCCGAGCGATAGCTTCGCTTTGTAATGACCATAAGGCACGAGCGCTTCGGCCGGAATGCCGAGTTTATCCTTAGCGAGCGGCAAAAGCGTTTTCATCTTCGCGGCGCGCGCAATCTCAATATCAGGGGCACCTGGGGCGGGTAAATTTTGCTGTGACATAGTGGAAGTCTCCGCCGTTTTAAATGTCGCCAATCCTGAAATGTTTGGCCTTAAATTCTACGCATTATATGCGCGATTCTCGGTCTTTTCAGAACGCTTTCTTTTGCCTTAAGCGAGGATTGCAGGCACGCAAATCTCTCTTTTTGCTAAATTAGCGTTTATTATACTACAGATGAACAGAGCCGTTTTAGCGTTTCTTTCGTTTGAGTATATTACGCGGGTCAGTGCGTAAAATCAGCATCATTGAGCGAGGTCGCGCGAGGCCCACAAAGTCCTCATCCGTCGGTTTGGCTTTTCGTTGCGACGCTCGCCAGATGCCGTAAAACGCCAGTAACAAATGGACAGCCGCAGTAAATGCAAAGAGCGAGGACGCCCCAAATAGTGACATAAATATTGGTGCGACGGACGGCCCAATAACAGACCCTACACCGTACGTAAGCAGCAGCCCGCCGTTAATAGCGACAAACTCGTCGGCTTCCGCATAATCATTGGCATAAGCGGCGGAGAGACCGAATAGCTGCATCGCGAATGCCCCGTATAGCGCCCCCCCGATCAAGAGTGATGTTTGGGAGTCGGATGAATATTGCCAAAGAAACAACCCCGCCCCGACACTAAGGAACGAAACGCCAATCATGACCGCGCGGCGGCCAAATTTATCCGACAACCATCCAATCGGCCATTGCAGCAATGCGCCTGTAGCGATGGCGATGCTCATAAATGTCGATACGACCACCACTGGGTGCCCAAGCTCTTGGACGAACACTGGCCCAACGCCCCAGAAAGAGCCATTTGCAACACCCACAGCTAAACAGCCTGCCACAGCATAGGGTGACGTCTTGATGAGCTTGCGTAAATTAAGAGATGTCTTTGACACTGCTACAGGCGCTTTTGAGGTCGAGAGCGTAATCGGAATCACGGCGGCGCAAATACATATCGCGACCAGCGAGAACAGAACAAAGTCTTTCGGATCGGCGAGCGTGAGCATGAACTGCCCTGCGGTCACGGCACTCAGGTCAACCATGCGGTAAATCGACAGCACCTGCCCTCGCTTTTCATTGGGCGCTTGTTCATTAATCCAGCTTTCAATGAGCATATAAAGCCCAGCAAAGCTAAATCCTGCAACGAGGCGCAACATGAACCACACTGGGACATTTATAAACAAAACATGGATAAGAGCCGTCGCGGCGACAAGTGACGACAATGCCGCGAAAACGCGTACATGCCCCACGCGTTTAACGAGGAACGGCGTCCCGAGGCAGCCCGCAATAAAGCCAGCGTAATAGGCTGATGTTAAAAAACCAATTGCGACAAGGGGGAAGCCTTCATCTGCGCCGCGAATGGCAATGAGTGTGGACATGAGCCCGCCGCCCGCCAGCAAAATAGCAGCGGATAATAGTAACGCCCCAATCGACTTAAATACTGCTCCCATGACGGAAACCTTCAAAGCAGACGCACTGCACCTTCGCCCAATCGGCTATAAACCGCCATATTCGCCTCTTTCGCTTTGCGCAAGGCAAAAGCCGTGGGACCAGAGATTGAAACGATAGCCTGCACGCCACGACGCGCGGCCTTCTCAACAATTTCATAGGAACAGCGCGATGACATGAGAACGAATCCGCTCTGAACGACCATATCGTTCGCCTCCATAGCGCCAAGAAGTTTATCAAGCGCATTATGCCGCCCGACATCCTCGCGGATAAGCTTTATCACACCGTTATGGCTAACCCAAGCGGCGGCGTGAACCGAGCGCGTGAGTTGGTTGAGCGGTTGGCGGAATGTTAGCGCCGCCATAGAAGCGCGAATGGCCTCATTGTCGAGCGAAATTGTCCTATCAGCCACGTTCGGTAGGGCCTTGAACAAGCTCTCAACATTCTCTAGACCGCAAAGCCCGCAGGATGAGGCACCGACCATATTGCGGCGACGCAGTGTCATGTCGAGCCGCTCTATGGCGTCCGCGCTGACTTTAAAGCGTAGATCCGCGCCCTGTTCTGTCAGGTGAATATCAACCGATCTAATATCTGATGCAGACTTTACGACCTCTTCGGTCAAGGAGAAACCTAGCGCGAAATCGTCCAGATTATCAGGCGTGCCCATCATCACGGCGTAGTTCCGACGATTATAGACAAAGGCTATCGGCACTTCTTCCGGAATGTTCCACTGCCCCGCACCCGCATTGACTGAAATCGATGTCGCCTGCACGTCCCCGTGGACGGTCACTTTAAAGGGAAAGTCTGCACCCATTACTCCGCAGGCTCAGGCGCAATCTGGCGATAAGCATCAAGCTCAGCTTCGTAATTCTGCTGCCAATCTGATTTGTGATTTGCAGGCGCGACCGCCACAGCCGTTACCTTATACTCAGGACAGCTCGTCGCCCAATCAACATTATCAGTCGTAACAACATTTGCCCCTGTATCAGGATGGTGGAAGGTCGTATAAACGACGCCGGGCTGCATACGGTCAGAGTGTTTTGCGCGCAGCGTAATCTCGCCTTTGCGCGATTTCAGCGAGACCCATTGACCGTCATTAATGCCCTGTGCTTGAGCGTCACTCGGGTGAATTTCGAGAACGTCTTCCTCCCACCACTGATTATTTTCTGTGCGCCGTGTCTGCGCGCCCACATTATATTGCGAGAGGATACGCCCTGTTGTGAGGAGTAGCGGAAACTTGCGGTTCGCGCGCTCAGTCGTTGGTTGATATTCTGTCGGCACGAACTGGCCTTTGCCGCGCGTAAATTCGCCGACATGCATGACTTCCGCGCCCTCAGGACTGTCGTCATTCACGGGCCATTGTAGGCTGCCCGCGTTATCCAGAACTTTGAAGGACACATTCGCAAATTGCGGCGTAAGCTCGGCGATTTCGTCAAGGATTTCAGACGCGTCGATAAAGCCCATATCAATCCCCAATGCCTTGCCAAGGTCTTGCGTGACTTCCCATTCATGCTTGCCCGTCGCGGGTTTCATAACGGGGCGCACGCGGTTAATGCGGCGCTCAGCATTAATGAAAGTCCCGTCTTTTTCTAGGAAGCTCGTGCCTGGCAGAAACACATGTGCAAAACGCGCTGTCTCATTAAGGAACAAGTCCTGCACTATTAGAATATCAAGCGCGCGAAGAGCGGCCTCGACATGTTGAATATTAGGATCAGACTGCGCGACATCTTCGCCCTGAATATACATGCCTTTGTAATTTCCGCCGATCGCCTCATCAAACATATTCGGGATACGGTAACCAGGCACAGGGTCGAGTTCGCGGCCCCATTTGGCTTCAAAAAGCCCGCGCGCTGCGTCATCACCAACAGGACGGTAGCCTGAAAGCTCATGCGGGAAGCTGCCCATATCGCAAGAGCCTTGCACATTATTTTGGCCACGCATCGGATTCACGCCAACACCAGGACGGCCAATATTGCCCGTCGCCATAGCAAGGTTTGCCATACCCATAACCATGGTCGAGCCTTGGCTATGCTCCGTCACGCCGAGGCCGTAATAAATGGCAGAGTTTTTCTGCGTCGCGAATAAGCGCGCTGCGCCAATAATGTCATCGGCTGGCACGCCTGTAATTTCCGAGACATTTTGCGGATTATTGACCTCATCAAGAATAGTCGCTTTCCACTCCTTATAGCTTTCAAGGTCACAGCGCTTTTTGACAAAATCTTCGTCAATCAAGCCCTCTTTTGCCGCGACATATGCCAAGCCATTAATCAGTGCCACATTCGTCCCTGGACGTAACGGCAGGTGATAATCAGCTTTGATGTGGGGGCTTTTGACTAAGTCAATGGCGCGCGGGTCAGCTACAATAAGCTTGGCGCCTTGACGCAAGCGGCGTTTCATCTGGCTCCCAAATACAGGATGCGCGTCCGTCGGGTTAGAGCCGATGACCATAATGCAATCGGCTTCCATAACGCTATCAAAGTTCTGCGTGCCCGCACTCTCGCCAAAGGTTTGCTTCAGACCATAACCAGTTGGTGAGTGACACACGCGCGCGCATGTATCGACATTGTTATTCCCAAAGCCCTGACGGATGAGACGCTGAACAAGCCAGACTTCTTCATTGGTACATCGGCTTGATGTAATGCCGCCGATAGACTTAACGCCGTATTTTGCCTGCGCAGCTTTCAAGCGGTCAGCGGCGAATTTATAGGCCTCATCAAAGCTGACTTCTTGCCACGGATCTGTGACTTTCTCACGGATCATGGGCACAGTAATGCGGTCTTTATGCGTCGCGTAACCAAAGGCAAAACGCCCCTTTACGCAGCTATGGCCGTGGTTCGCTTTGCCGTCTTTATACGGCACCATGCGGATGACTTGGTCACCTTTAAGCTCGGCTTTGAACGAACAGCCCACGCCGCAATAGGCACAAGTCGTAAGAACCGTGCGGTCAGGCACGCCGTGCTCAATCACCGATTTCTCTTGTAGCGTTGCCGTCGGGCAAGCCTGCACGCAGGCGCCACAAGACACGCATTCACTATCCATGAAATTCTCGCCCATAGACGCCGAAATTTTAGAGTTAAACCCGCGTCCTTCAACAGTCAGCGCGAGCGTGCCTTGCACTTCGTCACAGGCGCGAACACAGCGCGAGCAGACAATACATTTGCTCTCATCAAAACTGAAATAGGGATTGCTGTCATCTGTTGGCGCGTTGTTATGATTAGCCCCGTCATAGCCGTAGCGTACCTCGCGCAGGCCCACGGCCCCTGCCATATCTTGAAGCTCACAATCGCCATTATCCGAGCAGGTCAAACAATCAAGCGGATGGTCAGAGATATAGAGTTCCATCACGCCTTTGCGAATTTTCGCGAGTTGCTCATCTTGTGTTGTGACCGACATGCCCTCTTCGGCAGGTGTCGTGCAAGAGGCTGGCGTGCCGCGCTTTCCATCAACTTTACACACGCACAAACGGCAGGAGCCGAAGGCGTCGAGACTATCCGTGGCGCAAAGTTTAGGAATAGGGATACCCGCTTCGGCGGCCGCACGCATGATGGATGTGCCTTTGGGCACGCTGACCGCGTGGCCGTCAATTTCAAGCGTCACCGTCTCGTTTGATTTAACAGCAGGTGTTCCGAAGTCTTTTTCAATAAGCAAGGCCATTTGACTACTCCGCAGCTTCTTTAAGAGGGCCAGAGAATTCTTCTGGCGCTAATTTCATGGCAGTGCGCACAGGCATGGGCGTTAATCCGCCCATCGCACAAAGCGACGCTTCTTCCATCAAGTCACACAAATCATCGAGCACTTGAAGATTTGCGCTCACGTCTTCGCCCGCTTTAATTTTATCGAGCGTTTCTTTGCCGCGCACAGAGCCAACACGACAAGGCGTGCATTTTCCGCAGCTTTCAAGCTCGCAAAATTCCATGGCATAACGCGCCATATCCATCAGGCTTGTGCTGTCATTATATACGACTATGCCGCCATGGCCAATCATGCTGCCAACCTCGGATAGGCTCTCATATCCCATAGCGACGTCAAAATCATTTGGACCTATATAACCGCCGAGGGGGCCGCCTGCTTGTACGGCTTTTATCGGGCGTCCTGAACGCGTGCCACCGCCGAAGTCATTCACCAGTTCATTCAGCGTGACGCCAAAAGCCTTCTCGACCAATCCACCGCGCGCGATGTCACCCGCGAGTTGGAATGGCTGCGTCCCCATTGAGCGCCCCTGCCCGTAATCGGCGTAAGTCTTCGCGCCTTCGGCCAGTATAAACGGCACAGAGCCGAGGGTCAGGACGTTATTCACGATTGTTGGCTTACCAAATAGACCGCTAATGGCGGGGATGGGTGGCTTAACCTTAACCTGCCCGCGCTTGCCTTCAATAGATTCAAGCATAGAGCTTTCTTCACCGCAGATATAAGCGCC
>CALLME010000031.1 GCA_938007945.1 uncultured Caulobacterales bacterium | reverse complement strand
TGCGCGCGGATTTGCTCAACGCGGGCTTTGATGTCTTTCTTCTTACCTGCACCGTCCACGACAACTGTGTCGTCTTTTGTGATGTGGACATGCTTGGCCGTACCGAGGTCTTTCAGAGAGACGTTTTCGAGTTTAATGCCGAGGTCTTCTGAAATGACTGTGCCGTTCGTCAGAATGGCGATATCTTGGAGCATCGCTTTGCGGCGATCACCAAAGCCTGGGGCTTTGACAGCGGCGATTTTCAGACCACCACGGAGTTTGTTGACGACGAGAGTCGCAAGCGCTTCGCCTTCAATGTCTTCTGCGATGATAAGCAGCGGCTTGCCTGTCTGCACAACGGCTTCGAGGATGGGCAGCATAGCTTGTAGCGAGGACAGCTTACCTTCGTTCAGAAGGATATAGGGGTCGTCGAGCTCGCAACGCATTTTCTCGGCATCTGTGATGAAGTACGGCGAGAGGTAACCGCGGTCAAACTGCATACCTTCCACAACGTCAAGCTCGGTTTCGGCTGTTTTGCCTTCTTCGACTGTGATGACGCCTTCATTGCCGACTTTGCTCATGGCGTCCGCAATCATCTTACCGATCGACGCTTCGCCGTTCGCCGAGATTGTGCCGACTTGTGCGATCTCTGAGGATTTAGAAATCTTCGTCGCTTTCTTAAGCAGGTCGTCAGCGATTTCTTTCGACGCTTTGTCGATACCACGCTTAAGATCCATTGGGTTCATGCCAGCGGCAACGCGCTTAAGGCCTTCACGTACAATGGCTTGCGCGAGCACTGTCGCTGTTGTTGTGCCGTCACCCGCTTTGTCATTTGTCTTGGAGGCGACTTCGCGGAGCATCATTGCGCCGAGGTTTTGGAACTTATCTTCAAGCTCGATTTCTTTGGCGACTGATACGCCGTCCTTTGTTGTGCGGGGCGCGCCGAAGCTGCGCTCGATGACAACATTGCGACCCTTGGGACCGAGTGTTGTTTTGACTGCATTGGCGAGGATGTCGACACCCTCAAGCATTTTTGCACGGGCGTCTGACCCGAATTTGACGTCTTTAGCCGCCATAATAGTTCTCCTTAGAGATTAAGTGGGGAATGTCCCCTTAGGTTTGATTTTTGTCTAACGTGGTGGCCGGTGCTCGTCAGTGTTTACTACGTAAACACAAACTCCGCCCGGTTGTCTGAAATTCTGTCTTTTGTTGGCTTAGCCAACAACTCCCATAATATCAGACTCTTTCATAATCAGCAGGTCTTTACCGTCGATTTTCACCTCAGTGCCGCCCCATTGACCGAATAGGACGCGGTCGCCTTTTTTGACGTCGAGTTTGTTATAGCTGCCGTCGTCATTACGTGTGCCGGGGCCGACTGCGACGACTTTGCCTTCGCTTGGCTTTTCTGTCGCTGTATCAGGAATGATGATCCCGCCAGCGGTTTTTGTATCTTCTTTGACGCGCTGGACAACAACGCGGTCATGTAGAGGACGAAATTTCATAGCTCTTCTCTCTGCTAGAGTGGTTTAAATACACTTTAGCACTCACATAGGGCGAGTGCTAACACACGCCATGTAGGCGCGCGCTGGAGGCGGCGCAAGGGCGAAAAGTTGAAAATTTACTACAATTTAATCTTACTCCAAAAACCCGCGTGAAATGGTCTAAAATTGGCCTCAATTGTCCTAGAATCATTTGGTGTGCAGCAATATTTGCAACTATTGCTGCCAGCGCACGTTTCTAACGGCGTACAAACAGAAAGGACAAAATATGTTCAATGTTATAAAAATAGCGACTATCAGCAGCGCTGCCCTCACACTCGCCTTGGCATTTACGCCCAGTGCGTCTGCGCAAATAGGCAGCGTCACAGGCGGTTTGAATACGACTGTTAACCAAGGTCTGACCCCCGCCACCGACTTGCGCGCGGGGACGCGCATATCAAATTCGACCTCTGTCGCCGTCCCGTCGCGGGCAAGAATTGGCGTGGATGCACCGGATGTCTCTGTCAAAGCGCCTGCGCGTGCAAGCGTGGGTCACGCGCCTGCTCATGGTCACTATCATGGCCATCACTATCACGGCGGCTTTCATCACGAACATGGTGATTATGGGTATGGTCATTTTCACAATAACGATCATAGTTACAAACATGGATATGCTTCGGTGAGCGTTACGATTGACGCGAGTGCTGAGCCCGAGCCCGTCGCGCCGCTTTTAGTCTACGGCACGAAGGTGGAGTCAAGAAAAGGCAAAGACCTTGGCCGCATCACCGCAATAGCGCGTACTCAAACGGGCCTTATTTCTAGCGTCATGGTAGACGGTGTGCCTGGGACTATTCCCGTCAGCACATTATCTGCTGAAAGTGGCGTGCTTGTGACATCAATGTCCAAGAAGAAACTAAAGCGATAGATTACATATAGATTTTAACAGAGACGCTCGCCCAATAATGGGCGGGCGTTTTTTATGGTCGCGCTACCTGTTCTGAAGTACTTGCCCACCAAGATATGTTGCGGTGACTTTTATGTCCTTTAAGGCGTCAGGCGCGACACTATAAGGGTCATCAGACAGCACGATGAAATCCGCATGTTTGCCAACCGTCAGACTGCCCAGACTATCCTCTTGAAACGCGCCGTAAGCATTCTCAAGCGTCATCGCGTGGAGCGCCTCAGAGACAGACATGGCTTGGTCCATATACCAGCCGTCATCAGGCGTGCCGTCATCCGCGCTGCTCCCGTCGAGCTTTTTGCGTGTCACGGCAAAGTAAAGCGTTTGCATCGGCTCCCAAGGCTCACCGGGCAGGTCAGAATTCATCAGCACGCGCACATTCGCGTCCAGCATATTCTGCCACGCATAGGCATGCTTTATACGATCTGGCCCGACGCGGTCTTCGGCCCAGCCGCTATCCCCAAC
>CALLME010000030.1 GCA_938007945.1 uncultured Caulobacterales bacterium | reverse complement strand
CTTGCTTCCTGTACGAGCACGCGCTCTGTCACAGTTTCAAAACGACCAGGGATCTTACGAATTTCTTCGCTAGCTGGCTTTAGGACATAACGCTCTTGCGATGTCTCATATGTCGCAGGGACGATAACCCGTGCGAAACATTCACCCGGCAGCGGATTACCTGGCGGCAATTCTTGGGCAATAGTTGGTGCGGCCAATACGCCGACACTTGCTGCTAATAATAGAGTACGTTTCATTTCGAAAACCCCCAAACTCTCCAGTTACAATCATCTGCACAACGCAGATATCCTCAAACCTTAACATTCCGTAAGACGGATTGCTAGGCATTAGTTCCTTCTTAATAACTTAAGATGGAATATCAATCCTTATGTTGGTTACAGGCGAAAAGGTCGGTAAAAAGACGCCTTAGCGGCGTTTAATAACTCCCTATCCCCCCTGCTATCTCCATAAGCTTCAATTATTGTGACATCTTTGGGCTCAAATTCGGCCAAAATGCGGCGAACTTTCCCCGCACCCCAAATATTGTACCCATCAATCTCACCACTACACACTCCCGATTCGGATTTAAGCTCCGTCGCGAGAATATTCTTGATGCCGTGCCGCATGAAATAGGCCCTTAAATAAGGCCCGATTGAAGCACTGCATATATATAATGACTCATGACCCTCTTTTTCCCGCATTTTAGCGCGCTCTAACGCCTCATTTGCGGCAGGTCGGATCAGACCCGGAATAACCTCTTCGGCGAAGGTCTTGGCACGCGCCTCAATAAAGGACATTTTCTCGCCTTTGAAGAATCGACGTATGACATGCTCCTTGACCTTATTACGGTCAATTAGACGCAAGCCATACGCAGCAAAAACAGGCAAGAGAGACGCAATCTTCAACGTGTAATTAATAGGGCCGCGATAATAGCTCAAAAACAGGCGAAAAGTGTCATCCGTCGTTATAGTTCCGTCAAAATCAAACACCACGACGGGTACAGACGCCTCTTGAACGTCCGTTACATGCATCTTTTCAATTTTAGTGGGTATAGACCCCATAACCGCCCGTTTTAATAGATTGAGACCGATGATTCGCGTCCCCTTTGGCGCTGAAATGCCTGATATTTCAAAGACATGCAAGTCGGTGACACAGCGCCCTGCAAACAGCGTTAATATTAGGTTCACCTACATTACCAGTTCGGATAATTATCCCCTAAACAGGCTCAACTTCGCAAATTCTCGCCCCCGAATTAGCATGACGCGCTAATATTTTCCGCATTATAGTCTATTCAAAATGTAGCGGCTCAAAAGGCCGAGAGACAATTGGGGACTATTATGGACTACCGCGCCTTGGATGCCATCAAACACGGTGACGAAAACACGCTTGCTGCTAAATTGAACAGCCGCATTGATCTTGACGCCACCGCTCGCGCAGCCATCGATGCCCGCGCTGTCGAACTCGTCAAACACGCCCGCGCATCAACACCTCGCAAAGGGTTGATGGAAACCTTCCTTGAGGAGTTTGGCCTCTCTAACAATGAAGGGCTTGCCCTCATGTGCTTGGCAGAGTCGCTCCTGCGTGTGCCAGATGCCCGCACCGCCGATAAACTCATTGCGGAGAAGATATCGTCTGGCGAATGGGACGAGCACAAGGGGCAATCAGAGAGCTGGCTCGTCAACGCTTCTACGCTCGGCCTCATGTTGACGGGTAAAGTTGTGAAAATGGACCCGAAACTTGAGCGCGATCCTGGTGGTTTCATGAAGAAGCTAACGAAAAAGACGGGCGCACCTGTCATCCGCGCTGCGATGATGCAGGCTATGCGGATTATGGGCGAACAATTTGTCGTTGGACGCACAATCGGCGAGGCGATAAAGCGTGCAAATACCATGGGTCCGAAAGGGAGTGCAGAGCTTTGCTCTTTCGACATGCTTGGCGAAGGGGCACGCACAATGAAGGACGCGGATCGTTACTTTGACAACTATGCGAGAGCCATAACAACTCTCTGTAAAGGCGACACTCCCGCCTCGCCAGAGGACAAACACGGCATTTCCGTTAAGCTATCCGCTTTATATTCAAAATATGATAGTTTGCATACGAATGATGTTATAACTATTTTATATCCGAAGGTTTTAGAGCTTTGCGAAATGGCCAAAGACGGCAATTTAAACCTCTGTCTTGACGCGGAAGAGGCAGACCGCCTCGTAATTTCTTTCCAAATCCTCGAAAAACTCTGCCGTGAACCCTCCTTAGATGGATGGAACGGTTTAGGACTAGCCCTTCAAGCCTATCAAAAGCGCGGCCCCATGGCGACGGATCAGCTTATTGAACTTGCAAAAACGACTAATCGCCGCCTCATGATACGCCTCGTAAAAGGCGCGTATTGGGACAGCGAGATAAAACATAGCCAAGTCGAAGGACACCCTGACTTTCCTGTTTGGACACGCAAATCGACAACGGATTTGTCCTATCTTGCCTGTGCGCGCACGCTACTTAGAGCTGGTGAGGTCGTTTATCCGCAATTTGCGACCCATAACGCCCATACTGTTGCTGCGATTGAACATATGGCGGTTATCTCAAAAGCCTCAGCGTTTGAGTTTCAGCGCCTTCACGGCATGGGTGATCCGCTTTATCACAATATGGCCCTCACCCGCCCTGTCCGCGTCTATGCC
>CALLME010000029.1 GCA_938007945.1 uncultured Caulobacterales bacterium | reverse complement strand
CGGGCCTGAAGCTTTAAGTGCCAAACGTGGTTCACCGTCAGCGCCTTCTATCGGAAGGGTTTGAACTCCAGAGAGTTTCCAGTTGCCGTCCGACTGATAATCCGCGCGTTCTGCCCAGATGACAGATTCGACGGCGCCCGTATCCTCTGAACGGTTAAATAGTTCAAGATTGCCAAGTGAATTCATCGAGAAGCGCGACGATGCCCGTACGATTTGATTGCCCCCCTCCATCCAAAGCGGGTTGGCTTCGGTGACGTTCTTAATTTTATATTCCCCAATTCCCCAGGCCTGGAGTGCGCGCACAGACGGCGGCATGGCAATATTGATGATGATAATCGACAGAAGTGAGACACCGATGACTGATGGCGCGAGAAGGGCTACTTGCTTGCCTGTTGAAATCCCGAAGCCGAGTAGGGCGACGAGTTCGTGATTTCTAATCAATTTGACAAAGGTAAGCAGCACGGCAACATGAATCGTGAAAACAAAAATTCTGTCAAAAATAACGGGCGCGCGATATGACATATAACGGAAGGTATCAACGAAATTACCATCATCGGCGAGGATGTCTCCGCCATTTGCAAGTGAGTCGAGCAGCCCAATCAGAACAAGAAACCCAAATACAACTGTCAACCAGACAATGATAAAGGACTTAGAAAGATAGAGAAGAAAGCGCCACATCTTATGACGTGCTCTCTACAGAGCGACCAAATCGCATGACTTTTTTTATACCGTTAATGAAACCAGTCTGGGCTTCTTTCATATAGAAGCTAACAGCGGTGAGGGGCGGTTGACCCATTTTAAAAGCGCTTTTGCGGAATATATAAGCTGCAAAGAGGGCAACTAGTCCGATAATTGGCCATATTCCTAGCCAAGGGGCGACAGCGCCACTTGCGCCGAGGCTTTGCCCAAATTCGAGCGCTTTCTGCAAGGACACCAGCATAACGATGCCGATAAAAATCCCAGCAGAGGACGGATTGCGTCCGTAATTTATCCCAAACGGTACAGCAATGAACGGCAAGATAAGCAAGAGTACAGAGCGCGCGAGTCGTAAATGAAGCGCGGCGTTATTCGTGTTTGTATCAATCGTATCATAGAGGCTGCCGTCGCGATTGTCCCAAAGCTCGCGCGTGGTCATTTCGCGCTCATCATCGCCACGACTGCGAAACATGTTCTCGTTTACAGCGCCTGCTACGGCACTACTTTCAAAACTCAGATCGCCTGAGAGCTGACGTTCGCCGAGAATTTGATAAGTCTGACCAGAGGCGAGTTGAAGTACAGGCTCACTCGTACTTTCGCGCACGATTAAGCGGCCTTCGTCAGCTGTCGTAACACGTACACCCTCGCGGTCTTGGCCTTTCATCAGCTTCTCATAGATAAATATAGGTCCTATTGCGGCGCCGTCTTTTTCGGTGCCCGCGAAAAAAGTTCGGTTTCCGACTTCGGTGAAGGTGCCTTCGCGTAAAGCGGCTGTAAAAGAGGACTGTTTCACAACATGTACAACTTGGCGGTAATTATATCGCCCCACAGGTTGCATATAGCCTTCGATAAAAAGAGTAATAATGGCCAGAAACGCCGCGATAATAACAAAAGGGATTGTTATGCGCGGTAGTGAAACGCCCGCGCCCATCGCGGCTGTCAATTCTGATGTGCGACTGAAACTATCGATTGTCATAGTGATACCGAGCATGAGCGCCATTGGTACGGCCATACCGAGATAGTAGGGTAGCAAGTTGATGACCATAGAGCCTGCGTCGCCAGCAGGGTTGCTTGAATTAGAGACAATCTCAAAAATACGCAGAAGCCGTTCGAGCAAAAGCACGACAATCGCAAAGATAATCAACCCGCCAATTTTGACGAGAGATTCTTTAAATAGATATCGATTTAGCCGGCCCATGGTCTATCGCGTCTGCACCTTGTCTGTAGAATCGGCTTTACAAAACGCCGCACCCTAACCATATGCGATATGTAGGGAATTTCAAACTCTTAGGCCATGCCATAACGAGGAGCCGTCGTGAACGCAATTATCCGTTACATTACTTTCACAGTTTTAATCTTTGCATTCGCTGGATTCGGGCTACCCAATACGGCTTCAGCGCAGGATGAGCCGCTTGAGCTTTATGAGCGCGATTACTCTGATCCGTGTGTCCCCGGCACCCAACAAGTGCGTGTAAACGTGATTGGTGTGACCAAAGTCGGCATTATGAAGCTTGAACTATATAATGCGGAAGATGGGTTTTTATCTAAAAGCGCGCGTCTGCGATCTATTCGTGACGCGGCGCAAGACGGCCCACAAATGATGTGCGTGAACGTGCCAGAGCCTGGATTTTACGGTATGGCGGGTTATCATGACAAAGACGGTAATCGCAAACTTAAGAAGAAGTGGGATTTCACCCCTCGCGAACCTTATGGACTTTCCATGAACCCTGAAATCAAGTCGCGCCGCATCCCAAAGTGGGAAGAAGTTGCGTTCTATGTCGGTGCGTCGGGTGCCGATATCGAGATGATATTGGTTGACCTTAAGGCTCGAAAAAAAGAAAAAGACGATAGAGACGACGAGGATTAGACTCGATTCGTTATGTATCTGTAAGGTCTATTGGCCGTAAAGAGTTTGGGTCAAAATGTCTGGGTCTTTAATAGATATTTTGCATATTGACGCGCCGCAGGACATCGACGCATTTTTAAACCTCCCTTATGAGCTTTACCGCAGTGAGCCTCATTGGCGTGCTCCTTTACGTTTTGAACGTAAAGAACAATTCTCTACTAACAAAAACCCCGCTTTGACTCCTATAACGCGGCAGCTTTTTCTTGCTAAAATTGATGACAAAATTGTTGGCCGCATTGCCGCGTTTGTTAATAAAACCCACCAAAACCAATATGGCGATGCGGCAGGTCATTTTGGCTACTTTGATTGCATAAAGGACGCCGACGTAGGCGTAGCATTGCTTGGGGCAGCGAAGGATTGGCTCGTGTCGCGTCAATGCAAGAAAATGATTGGCCCTGCGCAGTGGTCGGTAAATGAAGAATGCGGCCTTCTTATAGATGGGTTCGACACGCCACCTGTTGTCATGATGTCTTATGGTCGGCCAGATTATCAAGCAATGATTGAAACGGCAGGACTTGAAAAAGCCGTTGATATGTACGCCTATCAGGCGGACCTTCATGCAGGCTATCCAAGACCCAAGCCGACGCAGATGATGGTTAAATTGGCAGAACGTGACTCTGACATAAACGTGCGCCCCATGCGGAACGAAAAATTTAAAGAAGAAGTCGACCTTGTCATGGATATTTTCAATGACGCTTGGTCGGAAAATTGGGGGTTCCTGCCATTCTCTGATGCGCAGATTAAACATATGGCGTCTGAAATACGCCCGCTTATGTTCAAGGAAGGTCTTTGGGTTGGCGAGATTAAAGGCGAACCCGTCGCTTATATCTGGATGATACCAGATTTGAATGAAGCCATATCAGGGTTAGATGGTCGCCTTCTGCCATTTGGTTGGGCGAGACTTGTGCACCGGCTTAAAATTAAAGGCGTCAAGCAGGCCCGAATCCCGCTCATGGGACTTCGCAAGGAATGGCACAATACGCGAAAGGGCCTCGCAATCGTGGCGCAGCTTTGTGAGACTGTGTTCAAAGCGGGACGAGAGCAGGGATTTACCCATTGCGAATTATCGTGGATTCTCGAAGATAATGAGGCCATGATCCGCATATGCGAGCAAGCCAGTGCAAAACGCTACAAAACTTATCGCATGTACGAAATGGCGCTATAGATGGCAGTGCGAGCCATCATATTAGCCGGTCAGAGAGAGGGCGTCGTCGACCCACTTTGCGAAGCTGCATCTGTTCCGCGCAAAGCAAGCGTACCCATTGCGGGAAAGCCGATGATTGACCATGTGATTGAGGCTCTTGAGGCAAGCTCAGTTGAGGGGCCCTTCGGCATTAGCGGGTTTGACGCCAGCCACGACGCGCGTCTTTTACAGCTTCCATCAGGCAAAGGTCCCGCAAATAGCGCCTTATTGGCGGCGAAAAAAGTGAATGCTTTTCCACTTCTTATTACGACATGTGACCATCCGCTTCTTACATCCGATATGATTAAGCATTTTATTGACGGCGCGAAACAAAGTGGAGCTGATTTTTGCGTAGGGCTTGCTGATAAATCCATCATTCAGCCCGCCTATCCCAATGTGACGCGCACCTATTTAAAATTCGCAGACCGCTCGGTTTCGGGATGTAACCTGTTTTACATCGCTAATACGAAAGGGCTGGCCGCTATCGAGTTTTGGCAGAAAGCGCAACAGCATCGTAAACAGCCTTGGAAGCTCGCACGTGCGTTCAGCATATCATTGCTAATCTCTTATTTGACAGGGCGTTTGACGCTAGACAGCGCATTTGACCACGCCTCTAAGACTCTCGGGATGAGCGCAAAGGCTGTCATGCTGCCCTTCGCCGAAGCCGCTATTGATGTGGATAAGCCAAGCGATAAAGTTCTTGTGGAGGCAATATTCGCGCAAGGTTATCCTGTGCTTGAGAAGAGAGCCTCATGACAGTCAACCTTGAGACACTTTCGAAGCGCACAGTCGGGAAACGAATTGCAGCTAATACAGGGCTAATGGTGGGGGCAAAGTTTTTGTCAGTCATCATGGGGCTTGGGACTCTGCTCGTGGCAACACGCGCGCTCTCGCTTGAAGCATTTGGCACGATTATTTTTCTTCACGCTTATATGTTGTTTTTCGCGGAAGTCGCGACCTTTCAGACGTGGCAAGCCATTATCCGCTTTGGCGCAGATGACCTCAAAGCCAAGGATAGCGAAAGCCTGTCTAAGCTCGTAAAATTTGGCATTAAGCTTGATGCATTATCTGCCGTATTCGCCTATCTCGGTTCGCTCGCTCTGTTCGGCTTTGTTGTCTGGTTAATTAGCGTCTTTCCAGCTTTGGGGCCTAACGGCGGAACATCGGTCGCCGAGCTTCAAAAATACGCAGCTATCTATTGCCTCGTCGTTCTTGCGCGACAACGCACAACCGCTATTGGCGTGATGCGCCTGTTCGATAAGTTCAACATTCTGGCTATCGAGGCTCTCATCATGCCTGCTTTGCGTCTGATGGGCTCTATTTACGCTTACTATGCGGGTTGGGGAATAAAGGGTTTTCTGGCGGTTTGGTTTCTGGCTTCGCTCTCTAATTATCTCGTTTTAATCTTAACGGGCGCGTGGGAGCTTCATTCGCGCAAACTTCTCAGTCGCGTGCTGAGAATAAAATCAAGCTTTTTAAAACCGCGAAAAGGGCTTTGGCCGTTTGTTATTAAGTCTAACATCGACTCGACTCTGGCTGCCGGAACGCAACATCTGCCTGCCTTGCTGGTTATGGCGTTCTTTGGCCCTGTTTTCACCGGCATTTACCGCATCGCCGAGGAAGTGGCGAAACTTCTCTCCGAAGGTTTTAAATTACTCGATCAAGTCATCTATCCAGAACTTGCCAAAATGGTCGTTAATGGTGAGGCGGATAAGATATGGCGCATTGTCACGCGCGCGGGCATTATCCTTCTCTCTGTTGGTTTGGTCATGTCAGCCCTTGTCTGGATAGAAGGGCCGCGTTTACTCGGTTATATATTCTCTAAAGACTACTCCGCTTCGGCACCTCTTGCATCTCTTCTTGTCCCTGCGGCAGCACTGACTGGACTTATGGCACCTCTATTTCCTATATTTTACGCATCAGATAAACCAGAACTCGCAATTGCCGCGCGGGGCTACGCACTTTTCGCTTACATTGGGTCGTTCATCGTACTTAGTCTGACTATTGGCAAAATGGCCCCCGGTTGGGCTGCAATTATTGGGAACAGTGTTGGCGTCGGACTTGTTTTCTTTATGGCTAAGAAAACACTGCGTAGGACTGTCGAACGGACGTGCGAAAATCCTGAAGAGTTAGGCAAACCACTCATCTCTCTCGTGGGCGACACAAATGCCCGTATATGGGGCATGTCTGTTGCCAAATGGCAGGAACGGGCTATGAAAAAAGCGGGCGGGCTCGTCTGTGACCCAGAAATAGCAACGGTGCATTTAGGTGTAAATTGGATTTTGTCATCCGCTCTTGCGCGTGGATTTGTTGCGACGAATAAAACTGCATTGGTCATTGACGACGTAATCGTAGGCGTCAGTGGCGTGACAATTTCGACCGCACGAGCATTGATTGGGCAATCGCCAGAGAAAGCGACTGCTGAAGGCATGGCGATAAAAACGCCAGACAATCTGGCTGACTCTTACAATAAAGCCCTCCGAAAAACGGATCCGCCTTACGGGGTGAATGTTTCGCGTGCGCCTACCGAACCGCTGATGCGTCGTCAATTCGAGAGCTCTTACAAAGGCATCACAGATTTCGTGACAAAGTATTTTTGGCCCTTGCCCGCATATTACGTCACGCGGCTCTGTGCTCGTCTTCGTTTCACGCCCAACATGGTCACGACCATTGGTTTGGTGCTATGTATCGCTGCATTTTATTTCTTCATGCAAGGGCAGTGGGTACTCGGCTTTATCACGGGGTGGACGATGACCTTCCTTGACACGGTCGATGGAAAGCTTGCGCGTACCACTATGACCTACTCAAAATGGGGGAATGCTTATGATCACGGTATTGATCTCATTCATCCGCCATTTTGGTATTGGGCGTGGTTCATGGGACTAGGGGGAACCTTAGTCTGGACGGACCCCGCGAGTTGGGTTTCGAGTTGGATGGGAATTGCCCTCGGCGCTATACTCATAGGCTATGTCGTGGACCGGCTTGTTGAAGGGCTATTCATTGCGCAGCACGGATTTCATATTCACGTCTGGCGCCCTTTTAATTCGTTCTTGCGTGTTTATATTGCTCGCAGAAATCCTAACACTTTCATATTTATGCTGGGGTGCATTGCATCAATATTTGTCTCAGACGCCGCGCGTTGGGGTTTTTATGCCGTCGCTATTTGGACATGGGCCTGTATTCTCATAAACTTTGGTGTCGTGCTTATTGCCGCGTTTTCAAGCAAACCAGTGACTTCTTGGATGGATGATGGGGTATGAGCGAAGATGTGACTCCGCCAAGCGGCAACCTCGCTATATTTGATCTGGATCACACCTTGACCAAAAAAGGGACGTGGACGCGTTTCGTGCTGACCACTGTAAAAACACGCCCGCATCTCTGGTTGCCTATCATCTTCGCTATGGCGAAAAACCAATGGCTTTATAAGCGAGGTCGCGCACCACGTTGTGGTGTGAAGAAAGCAATGATGCGAATAAGCATAGTGGGATGGCCAAAAGAAAAGGTTGAGGCTTATGCGAAGCGCTTTGCGGCGCATGAGGTCGCGAGCGGTTTGCGACCTGGCGCGATAGAAGCTCTCGCGCACCATAAGGCTGCGGGTGATACGTTTATGGTCGCTAGCGCGGCTGTCGACGCTGTTGTCCGTCCAATATGCGAAGGGTTGGGGATTGAGCACTACGTTGCGACTGATATGTCATATGAAAATGGCAAACTTGCCTCTGAATTTGGTTCGGAGAACTGCTACGGACGTGAAAAATTACTGCGTGTGAAGGCCTATTTAGCGCAAAATCCGCATTTGAAACAAAATCACACGAAAGTCACAATGTATTCAGATAGCCATTCTGACCTTGATGTGTTGCTCTGGGCCGATATAGGAGTAGCGGTAGACCCAAGTAAGCAATTGAAATCGCTTGCGAACCAACATGGTTTAGAGGTCGTCAACTGGATGTAGGGTCCCGCAGTCCATCACTGCGCCAAAATTGGGAAAAGTCACATCATGCATGCTATTATTCTCTCCGCAGGCCGCGGCTCTCGCCTTCTGCCACTGACGACTGACCTGCCAAAGTGTTTACTCCCGATTGGTATGACGACTGTACTCGGTATGCAGCTTGATACCTTGGCTAAAGCGGGAGTGAAGACCGCAACAATTGTGACGGGATTCAACGCCCATCTCGTTAAAGATGAACTGGCTAAACGCCAAAAAGGGCCAAAAGTCAAAACGCTTTTTAATCCATTTTATCAAGTGGCAGATAATCTCGCCTCATGTTGGATGGTACGCAAGTCGATGAAAAAGGACTTCCTCATCATCAATGGCGATACGCTCTTTAGCGCGACGCTCTTGCAAAAGGTTCTAGATGCACCTGCCGCTGATATTACAGTCACGATTGACAAAAAAGACCGTTATGATGGCGACGACATGAAAGTCACTCTTGATGGCCCGCAATTGCTCTCTATCGGCAAAACCTTGACGCCACAGCAAACACAAGGCGAAAGCATTGGTATGCTTCGCTTCATGGGAGAGGGTCGAAAGACCTTCAAAAATGAACTTAAACGCCGTATGCGCAATGAAGACGGCACAAAAAGCTGGTATTTGTCTGCTATTGACCATTTAGCTAAGTCGGGCGTTCATATAAACACTACGAATATCCAAGGCGAGACATGGGCAGAGCTCGACACGCCAGAGGATTATGAGGTTTGCCGCGAATTATTTGGCACATCAGAGGTCGCACGTCGTCGTTTCGCGGTGATTTAGGTCAAAATTTGGATTTATTTCACATTATCCAACTTTGCTGACCTCAATTAAGAAAGACAAATTTTCGCGGTATTCCGCCAAGAATTAACTTGAATGTTAAATACCTTTAAGGTGCATGAACTCAAGCTGAACATATGGCCTGATTCAGGCGTTATTCGACGCTAATCTGAACTAAAAATGAATTTAGACCCTTGTTTTACCTCACTTATTTGTGACGCTTTCCTACAATCCTGTAACTTGAATATCGCGGTGAATCTCTTACATCGAGATTAAGGGTGGAGTTAACCACAGGCCAAGCTCAGGGACGGGCAGGGCATTTTAAATAAGGAAATATCATCATGAAACAAGGTGACTATTGCACACGTGAAGGCGCTGAGCGTCTAAAAGAAACAATTGAATCTTACTGGGCGTCTCGCGGCCACGATGTTCGTATTAATCTTGTCCAAGGCGGCTTTCTCGCCAGCATGCGCTCTGCAAGGACAGATGTTCGCTCGAACATGATCAACGGCGTGCCAACGCGGTCCACTGAGAACTTTGCGTAAATACAGCTCTCTGAGTTACAAATCTTCGAGGGCTGACGGAATCTCGCGAAACGCTCGTAGTATCACGTCAGCCCCGAGATGTTCACATGGCGTTTCGGAATATCCGTAAGCCATTAAGATACACGGGACCCCTGCGGCTTTTGCCGCAAGACTGTCAGGCGCTCCGTCGCCGACCATCACAATATCTCGCGCGCGCCGATGCCCAGCTGCCGCGAATATATGATCGGCATGCGGTTTGTTGCGTGCTACATCATCCCCTCCGACAATTCTTGAAAACAAAGCTGTCATGCCCAGCGCATCAAGCAAGGGTCTCGCGAGATAGCCTGGCTTATTCGTGCAAACAGACAGGTCTACACCATTTCGTTTGAGTTGCCGCAAGGTCTGGAGCACGCCATCAAAGGGACGACTTAGCTGCGCGATATCTTCCGCATATAATTTGAGAAAAAGC
>CALLME010000028.1 GCA_938007945.1 uncultured Caulobacterales bacterium | reverse complement strand
GGCAAAGACCCAGGCCTATCTTATCAAAGCTTTGGCCGCGGCGGCGCTGAGATTGAAGCTGAACTCATTCGCGCGGGCGGAAACGCTGTCGGTACTATGAGTTATGAATGGTATGAAGATGATATTCGCGATGCGCGATATGGTGGTACGTGGTCTGATGCGCACCGGGCAATTGATCGTTTTGCGAAGAAAGCAGCTAAAACCTTGGCAACCAGTTCTCAGTCTTAAGACGAACTTTACTCGTTCATTGAGACGCGGATGGGCTCGCTTGCGCCGCGCAAGGCAATTTCCATCACGCCCTCACTATCGCCTTCCCAAATCGGCGTTTCAAGCGGCGTGAGTGCGGCAAGCGATTCTAGCGCGTCACCTTGATAGGTTTCGGGCGTATCGCAAATTTGATCTGCACTCAGAATATAGTCAAACATGTGGCGTAAGCCTGTCTGGTTTAGCCTCTCGGTTTTTGCAAGTTCAGCAATCTTATCCCCAATACGTGCGTCATATTCCGCATCGATTTCTGACTGAACATCGGAGCTATATTGCCAATCATACTGCGAAACCGCCAAATCTTGAATCGCATCATAGGCACCGTAATGCGCAGGCGGTGTAACAGAGGATACGAGTTTCGCCACGCAACCACAGCCCTGTGGCGTTGAGACGTTTTCGCCAAAATAGACATCTTTTTTCGCGTGAACATCGACGCAGCTTTGCATTATCACTTGTTGCACAGGGTCTATACGAAGCGCTTCAATCGCGGAACCCGATTGCAATTTAAGCGACGCCGCACCACCGCCAATCAGTACGAGTGGCATAACCACCACACCTCCGATACGAAGTTTACGCAGCGTCGATAGCGTTTTGAAATTCTTTATATCTTGCACGACCCGAAATAATCGGCGCACATCTCTAAAGCCTAAATCATCTAACATATAACCCACCCATTAATCGAAATGGTGTAATGGACCAGCGTTGTTATCTGACTAAGCGATAGGGTTAAGGACGGCTTAAATTAGCCAGTCATGAGCGCTATGGAATCCCGATTAACTTATGTGTTTGTATGGAGACCCGCCATTTGGGATGGGTCATCGCGTAATCTAGCGCCGCTGTGAGGTGGGCAGCATTTTGATCGGCCTGACCCTCGGCTGAACTATCGCGCGGCTGTAGATAGAAGCGCTCAAAATCCAAATCCTCAAATTCTTCCGGCGTATTTTCAGCTTGTGGATAGACGAGTTTAAGCTCATGCCCCGACGTTTGTTTTAATGCTGCGCCTGCTTTGGGTGAAATGCAGAGCCAATCAATGCCATTTGGCGCGATGACAGTCCCGTTGCTCTCGACGGCGATTTTGAAACCTTCCGCATGAAGCGCGTCAATTAAGTCTGCGTCCAGTTGCAATAGCGGCTCTCCGCCTGTGCACACGACCCAGCGACTACCTTGCCCGTCAGGCCAATGTGTGGCGACTTCGCGGGCCAGATCGGCTGCCGTTTTGAACTTGCCGCCCCCGACACCGTCCGTGCCGACGAAATCTGTATCGCAGAATTTGCACACAGCTTCCGCGCGCCCACTCTCAAGCCCATTCCAAAGATTGCATCCTGCAAAGCGCAGGAACACGGCGGGTAGTCCCGTCTGCCCGCCCTCGCCTTGAATGGTAATGTAGATTTCTTTGACGCTATACATGTCGTCCCTCAGCCTGAACGTATTCCGCCCAGCCTTTGGCGCGAAGTTCACAGGCAGGACAGCTCCCACATCCATAGCCCCAATCATGACGCGGCCCACGCTCGCCCATGTAGCAAGTATGGCTGTGCTCTAAGATGAGCTCAACCAACATCTTTCCGCCAAGGTCTTTCGCCATATCCCACGCCCCTGATTTGGACACAGACATCAGCGGTGTGTCGAGGCGGTAAGGCTTATCCATGCCGAGCGAAATCGCCTGCATTTGCGCGTCGAGTGTGTCTTTCCGGCAATCGGGATAGCCCGAAAAATCAGCTTCGCACATGCCGCCAATAAGCGTTGTCAGTCCGCGCCTAAAGCCGAGCGCGGCCGCGAAGTTGAGAAAAATCAAGTTACGGCCTGGTACAAATGTGCTCGGCAGGCCTGTCTCATTAATTGTGATTTCGACATCGCGAGTAAGTGAGGTTTCCGAGATTTGGCCGAGCGCGGATAAATCAACGATGTGATCTTCGCCGATTTTACTGTCCCAGTCTGGGAAGGCTTTGCGGACTTCGGCTAAAACTTGTTCGCGCGCCTGCATCTCTATGCTGTGGCGCTGACCATAATCAAAACCCACAGTTTCAACATATTCAAAATGCGTGCATGCCCACGCCAGACAAGTTGCGCTGTCCTGCCCGCCAGAGAACATAATCAGGGCTTTTTCACCCGGATATAGTGGCTTTTCACGCATTTGATCGTTCATGCGCGGGTCTTTAGCCAAGATAACCCGCTCTGACTAGGGTGCATGGCACGTGTCTTGAAAGGTGAATGGCTCAAATATAGCCATCCGAATCGAGCCATAATGTTTTCTAAGTTTAAGATCGCTCTGAACAAATTGCCGTTTAAAAAGCGCTATATCGTCGGCGGTTAT
>CALLME010000027.1 GCA_938007945.1 uncultured Caulobacterales bacterium | reverse complement strand
ATGGCAAAGGCGAACGCCTTCATCGTGCGGTTAATTGTAGAGCAAATCATCAGACCGCCTTCACGCACCATGGCCCCGCAATCAGCCATAAACTCTGGTGGGTTAGCGACATGCTCAATCACTTCCATATTCAGCACAACGTCATAAACGGGCTCTCCCGCTTCGACCATTTGCTCAATCGTGCCGTGGCGATAGTCAATTTCGAGCCCGACTTGTTCAGCGTGGGTTTTGGCGGTTTTAAGATTGCGCTCTAATGCGTCGACGCCTGTGACCTGCGCACCAAGCCGCGTAATGGGCTCACAGAGAAGTCCGCCGCCGCAGCCAATATCAAGGATACGCAAACCCTTGAGCGGTAGCTCAGCGTCTGGGTCGCGGTGAAAATGTTCACAAACCGCGTTTTTAATAAAGCTGAGCCGTGCACCGTTCATTTCGTGAAGCGGGCGGAACATGCCTGTTGGGTTCCACCAATCTTCGGCCATGCGTGAAAAGCTCGCCATTTCCGCTGGGTCAACGGAGACGCGTGAGATCTTTTCAGGAGCTTCGGTATGATGGGCCATAATTGTCTTTCAAGCTATGAGGCGTCTTTAGCAGTTTACGCTAAATTCACCAGAGCGAGATTGCCGCAGAAGTATTTTAGAAGATTTGACCGATTTATACCAAATTGTGGGTAAAAACTTCTTTCAGGGTTGAATATATGCGGGGGACCGCTAAAAGCGCCGCTGGTTTAAGACGAGCAGCTTTATGGCACGCATTGTTATGAAATTTGGCGGGACCTCCGTCGCTAATCTGGAACGCATTCGCCATGTTGCCGGGCTGGTTGCTGCTGAAGTCGCAGACGGCCATCAAGTCGCAGTCGTGGTCTCCGCAATGTCAGGTGAAACGAATAAGCTTGTCGGATTTGTGGATGAGCTTGACGCAGACAGCGCGAATGGCGGCGCGATCGAAGACGAATATGACGCCATTGTCGCCACGGGCGAACAAGTGACGTCCGGGCTTCTAGCGATTGCCTTGCGGCGTCGCGGCGTCAAGGCGCGCAGCTGGCTTGGCTGGCAGATCCCGCTTAAGACCGATATGGCACATAGCGTGGCGCGCATTGAAGACATCACGCCCGATAACCTTGATGCCTCTATGACCGACGGCAATGTGGCGGTGGTTGCAGGCTTTCAAGGCATTTCAGAAGACGGCCGTATCTCAACGCTTGGGCGGGGTGGGTCTGATACCTCGGCTGTGGCGCTCGCAGTGGCGCTGTCCGCGGACCGGTGCGATATTTATACTGATGTTGACGGCATTTATACAACAGATCCGCGCATTGCCGAGCAAGCCAAACGCCTTGACCGCATTTCATTTGAAGAAATGTTAGAGCTCGCCTCGCTGGGCGCGAAAGTTTTGCAGACGCGCTCTGTGGAACTGGCCATGAATAATAATTTACCCATCCGCGTGCTGACCAGCATGGCGGAAGACGGCGTCGCCAATCCCGGCACGCTGGTTTGTCATGAGGATGATACAATGGACGAACGAGTCGTCTCTGGCGTCGCCTATAGTCGCGATGAAGCTCAAATCACTCTACTACGTCTGGCGGATAAACCGGGCACAGTCGCCAAAATTTGCGGCGTGATGTCAGACGCAAATATTATCGTAGACATGATTGTCCAAGGTCGCTCGCGCGCCGAAAATGCCGCGAATTTGACCTTCACAGTCGGCAAACGTGACTTGCCCAAAGCGCTTGAGGCGCTCGAATCTGCAAAAGGCAAAGTCGGGTTTGAAGGCATTAAGTCAGACTCTAATGTGACGAAGGTCTCTATCGTCGGCATCGGCATGCGCAGCCATACAGGTGTGGCGCAAACCATGTTTGAAGCTCTGGCCGAGCGCAATATCAATGTGGAGGTCATCGCGACCTCTGAGATTAAGATCTCTGTTCTGATTGATAGCGAATATACGGAGCTCGCAGTACGCGCGTTGCATAATGCGTTTGAGCTGCAAAACGCTTAAAGCGTAATCTCAATTTAAACCTGCCACATTAAACCTGTATTGGATTTAAACAATATATCCTAGGCGTTCTATACGCCTATGGTATATAGCAGCCCTATGAGTGTGGATCCCAACATAAAGAGCGAACCGCCCAAGCTTATGAAGGCTATCCGGGCGGCGATGGCCGGTACAGAATCTGTCCAAGAACGCTTGGATGATTTTGTTGATGCCATCACAGACGCTATGGGCGTGCGTGTGGCGTCTATCTATCTTTTGCGCGACGGCGAGGAGTTGGAACTGTCCGCGACTAAGGGTCTCAACAAATCCGCCGTTCACCAAACACGCATGCGCCCGGGTGAAGGGCTTGTGGGGCATGTGGCCCTGACGGCGCGTCCACTTAATCTAGACGATGCACCGAGCCATCCACTTTTTTCTTATCGACCAGAAGTCGGCGAGGATGCATTTAAAACATTTCTCGGTGTACCTATTTTGCGCGGCGGTCGTGTGCTCGGTGTGCTTGTAGCGCAGACGCGTGGCAAGCGCGTCTTCACGGAAGCTGAGATTGAAGACATGCTGACCGTGGCCATGGTGCTGGCGGAAATTATTATTGATGACGAACGTGCAGGCGGGCAGAAAAACAAACTCAAAGGCATTACCCTCAACCCCGTTAAGCCCGAGACCTTGCAAGGTAAGGCATTTGCGGATGGTCTTGTCGAAGGGCGCGCCTATTTGCACTTGCCCCCTGTACCGCCTTCAAATTTGCTCGCAGACAATATTGCTGCCGAAGAGGCGCGTCTTGAGGACGGTATATCAGTTTTGCGGGCCTCCGTTGACGCGATGGTGAGTGGTGAAGCGGCGGCAGTCTCTCGTGCGTCGAAAGATATTTACGAGAGCTACCGTATGTTCGCCTATGACCGCAAATGGGTGAACCGTTTGCGCGAAGCCGTGCATTCTGGGCTCACGGCTGAGGCCGCAGTAGAGCGCGTCCGTAACGAGCACCGCGCGCGGTTGATGAAAGCCCGTGACTCTTATTTGCGCGCGCGTTTGCACGACCTTGAAGATCTCGCAAACCGCCTTATTCGCGCGTTGATGGGCGATGACATCTCTATCGGGAATAAAAATATCTCTGATGACGCCATTATTTTCGCGCGCGATATTGGGCCCGCAGAGTTGCTCGATTATGACCGTGACAAGCTCAAAGGGCTTGTGCTTGAAGAGGGTGCGGCATCCTCTCATACAGCAATTATCTGCCAAGCGATTGGCATTCCGCTTGTGGGTCGCGTGGAAGGTGTGCTCGACCGTATCGAGACGGGCGATGAGGTCTTGCTCGACGGGGAGGCGGGACAAGTTTACATTCGCCCGATTGAGACGCAACGCGCTGGCTTCCAACTGCGT
>CALLME010000026.1 GCA_938007945.1 uncultured Caulobacterales bacterium | reverse complement strand
GAAGCCAAAGCGCTGATTGAAAAATATTTTGGCGAAATTCCGCGGGGTCAAGATATCGAGCCTTACGCGCCACGCGCCGCGGTTCTCGACGAAACGCAGTCACTTTATTACGTCGATAATTTTGCGAAAGTCCCACAATTGACCGCTGTTTGGCCCGTCGTTGAGCAATATCATCCTGACAGCTATGCACTAGACGTGCTCTCAACCTATCTATCTGATGGTAAGCGCGCACCACTTAATGAAGTTTTGATTGATGAGACAAAACTGACAAGTAATGTCGCGACGTTCAACAACACTGCTGAAATCGCAGGCGAGTTTTACCTTATTATCCGTAGCAATGAGGGCGAGCCGCTCGATCCCCTCCTACCTGCGATTGAGCAAGGGTTTGAACGCTTTGAGCAAAACGGTATTTCCCAAGAAGATCTCAACCGTATCAAAGCCACCCAAGAAGTCGCATTTTACAATGAAATTCAAAGCGTACTCGGCAAGGCCATTTCACTCGGAGAGTATGAACTTTTCACAGGCGACCCGAACTATTATAAAAAAGACATTGCGGGTCTACAGGCTGTAACTACCGCTGATGTGATGCGGGTCTACAATACCTACATCAAAGATAAGCCGCGGCTTTACACCTCCGTTGTGCCAAAAGAACAAGCCAATCTAGCCCTATCGGACGCGCGTGAAATTGTCATTGAAGAAGAGAAAATCGAAACAGGTGCGGAAGCCGAAGTCGAATTTGACCCTACCGCACGCACATTTACGCCAACACCCTCCAAATTTGATCGTACGGTCGAGCCCGCCTTTGGTAAGTCCTACACGCTGACAGCGCCTGATGTGTGGCGTGACACGCTTTCAAATGGTGTGAAGGTTTACGGCGTAGAGAGCCGCGAAACACCGCTTGTTTACTTCTCACTGCAAATCCAAGCGGGGCAGAACAAGGCGGGCGCGGCCATGCCAGCCTTAGCCGATATGACAGGCGATATGCTCGAGAAAGGCACGACGTCCCTCTCGACCGCTGAGTTCGAAGACTCCGTGAAATCTCTCGGCTCGTCCATCAACGTGTCTGCGGGAAAGACAGAAACCTTTATAAGCGGCAATACGCTGGCGCGTAATTTTGACGCCACTATGGCCCTCGTGGAGGATATGTTGCTCAACCCGCGTTGGGATGCGGAGGAATTTTCACTCCTGAAAACCAAGCGCCTCAATGATATCAAACAAGCCCAAGCCGATCCCAATGCGATTGCGCGACGCGAAGCGGCCGCCCTCTCCTATCCCGCGGATCATCCCTATCATTATTCTGGATATGGTCCAGCAGAGAAGATGGACGCAATTACGCTAGATGACGTCAAAGCCTTTCATGCGGATAATTACGCGGCGTCATCTGCCGTCCTTCACGTTGTTGGCGCAATAGACCAGTCAAGCGTCAAGGCCGCCACAAGATCACTCGCCACTAGCTGGGACAGCAAAGCGGACGCCCCCTTATCCCTCGCAAACGCCAACGCCGTGACAGAATCTAAGATTTTTTTCTATGACGTGCCAGGCGCGAAACAGTCTGTGCTGCGCATTGAACGTCCGTCTATACCCGCGACGCACCCAGATTTTCCGCTCGCCGAAGCTATTAACTTTCCCCTCGGTGGCATCTACACGTCCAAGCTCAACAATACACTGCGTGTAGAAAAGGGTTATACTTACGGTATTCGATCTGGCTTTTCTGGTGGCAAAGAGGAAGGCCGTTTCGCAATTCGTTCGAGCGTACGCAGCAATGTCACCAAGGAAAGCCTTGATCTCATCAATGAAATCGTCAGCAACTATGGTCCTGATTTCACAGAAGACGACCTTAAAATCATGAAGGACGCTCTCCTTCGTGGACAGGCGCTCAAAACTGAGACGCTATCGGACAAGCTTGGCCTGATTGGACAGATGAGCGAATACGGGTTTGATGCTGATTTTAAAGCTAAGAACGCAGAGCGTATCAAGAACATGACGCTGGCGGATGTGAAGCGTCTCACCAAAGATTATCTCCGCACGGACGCTATGAACTACGTTATTGTCGGCGATGCAGAGACACAAGCGGCGCGCCTTGACGCTCTCGGTTTTGGCAAGCCCGTAATGCTGAATGGCGCAGAATAAACCTGCAGTCTTATATAGTATAAGGAACCCTATGTTGAAATTTTCACTACCAACGGCACTGGCCGCAGCTTTATTAGGCTTAATTGCTTGCGCGCCAGCCGCAGAAACGCCCAAAGACTCCGCAAAGCCAGGCACGACAAGTAAAGCAAATCTTGCTCAGAAACCTGATCTTGGGCCCAAACCTGATTTTGACGTCGCCGCTATGGACAGTCTTTTATCAAAAGCTATCTCATCGGGTGAACATGTCGGTGCCTCTGCCCTCATTTATGACGAAGGGCATACCGTCTATACGGGCACATTTGGTATGGCGGACCGTGAACGCGATTATGCGGTGGAGATGGATACGGTCTGGCGCATCTATTCTATGACGAAACCTGTCACAGCTGTGCTTATAATGGATTTGCAAGAGGACGGACTACTCGACCTTAACGACCCTGTCAGCAAATACATTCCAGAACTTGCCAATATGCAGGTCGCGACCCTCGGAGAGGATGGGAGGCCTGTCTTCACACCTCAAGTCACGCCCATGACGCTCAAAGACTTGATGCTGCACCGCGCTGGCATGGGCTACGGCATTTTTGGGGACATAAATGCCGTCGAAACCGCCTACGGCGCGGCCAAATTATTCGAGCCATCAGAGACGCTTGATGTGAAAATGCAAAAGCTCTCACAGCTTCCCCTGCTCGTACAACCTGGCGAAGGATGGTATTATAGCTACTCGATTGATGTACTAGGCCGCGTGGCCGAAGTCGTCACCGAAAAATCACTCGGCGAGTTATTCAAAGAGCGAATTTTTGACCCTCTCGAAATGACTGAGACAAGTTTTAGGGTGAGCGCAGATCAGAAATCGCGCTTCGCCACGAATTACTTTTTGAACGAGACAGGCGAATACATCGTCGCAGAAGACAGTCAAACGAGCCCGTTTCTGGATAATAATGCCTTTGAGTCAGGCGGTGGTGGACTCGTCTCTACCCTGCCAGATTTCGCAAAATTCGCGCAGATGATGTTGGACGGCGGTATTTATAACGGCCACCGCGTGCTTGATGCGGCGACGGTCAAAGAGATGATGTCAGACCAGATGGACCCCGATGATAAATTCCTATTTCCATGGCTCGGTGGAGAGACTAACGCCAGTTTTGGCTATGGCGGCAGCGTACAGATTCGCACTAACCCTACGCAAGAGGCAACACAAGGCAAAGCAGAAGGGCAATGGGGATGGGGTGGTGCCGCGCGCACAAATTTCTGGATTGATCCCAAAAATGATGCGTTTGGTATCATCATGCTGCAATATTTTGGACAAGCTGACCCAGAATTGCATGACCGTTTTCAAGCGCTCGCCTACGCGCAAACGCGTGACGATAAAGACGTTGCGGCGGATTAATCTCTTAAGCCTGCGGCGATGAGATAGTCAGCATAACGTTCGCCGCGGCCTTTGAATTTTGGTGTCACGCCACCGCGCACCTGACGCGCGCTGAATGTGCGCACAGCCCCGTCACTGTCTTGATCCTCAAGCAGCTCTTCGTCCCATGTTAAACCCAGACTCTCTATCAGTTTCTGCCCACGCGTCATGGGGTCTACGACAAATCTGTCGTGGTTATGGGGCCAGATATCAACGCCCGCTTCACGCCACCGTACAATCGCGGCTTCGTGGAAATTGAGGTAGTCTTGAATATCCGTGATGGAGCGGGTGAACGGAAATTCAATGCCAAATTCGTGGAAAAAGAGCGATACCGCCATGTCTTTAAATTCACGGTGCGGCGCAATGAACTGCGCGCCCCCATGCACTTTCTCAAGGAGACCCGCGAGTAAAAAATAATGCGGTGTCTTATCGATAAAGAAATCCGCCATACCGACTGAACGCGTCATACCGGCTATATCGGCCATGGCGAGTTGCTCGATTTGCGCCGCGAGTTTTTCAGGGTTATCCAAAAGCTGGGGCAGAAAGCTCATCAACGCACCGCGCTCACCGACAGACCGCGCACCTGCGTGACGCGACAATATGGTTTGCAAAAGCGACCCCCCCGAACGCGGAGGGCCGACGATGTAGAGCATCTTAGTTGCGCGGGAGGACGTGTCGACCTCTGCGTCTGGCATAAGATCATAAGCCATGACCGCCTTATCGAGCATGTCGCGCAAAGGCGCGAGATTATCCGGTGTTTGCATATCTGGATAAAGCGAATTGGCGAGCACCGCCCAATCCCAAGCCGCGTCCATCTCACCCGATTTGTCCATAAAATGACAGAGAGTGAAGGCACATCGACGACGGGTTTCAAGCGGAAGCGCCTCATCGCGTGCAGCCTCTGTCGCAAGCGCCACCGCTATCCCCTCTCCCTCTTCAACGAGTGCCGCTGCAAGTCCCGCATGGTCTGAATGATCTTCCCACAGAGACAGCAAGAGCGCTTTCGCGCCGTCAATATCGCCGTCCCACCGCGCCAAATTAGCCTCTCTCAAGCCTGCCTCAACATTGTCTGGATTTTCAGTTCGCAGCTTTGTATTAAACTGTTTCGCCTTGTCGTAATTACCAAGTGTGATGTGCATATCAGCGAGCTTTGCCGTCGCAAACTCTGGTCGTGCCTCTTCTGGAAACGCTTTCTCATAAGCAAAAGCCGCATTAATGGTATCACGCGCCTCTGTGAGCGCTTCAGAGGCGGCCAACCAAACTTTGGGAGAAGGATTTTGCTGTAAGACACGCGCATAAACCTGAGACGCATCGGCGGGCCGACCCGTTAGGCGTAATGATTTCGCCCATTGCATAAGAACCGCAGAATGCCCATTTGATAATTCAGCCGCCGCTGCAAAACTCCCCTCGGCCTCATCAAAACGCTGATGTTTCGTTAATGCCTGCGCGAGATGAATGTGCCAGCGAGGCTCTTTCGGTTCAGCTTTAATGGCCGCACGTAAATGCAAAAATCCGTCTTCACGGGTGCTTTCTTCATCGACAAGACATAGCCCTAATAGCGAGATAGCTTCCGCGTCATTTGGACGAAGACTGTAGGCCCGCGTTGCAAGAGTTGTCGCCTCGACTATTTGTCCTTTGGAGAGACAGGCAAGCGCCTCATCAACCGCGCCATCATAATCTAGTTCAGACAGGATTAGCCCTCATCTTCCAAAGTTGCCATGGCCTCTTCGGTCATATCAAAGCTGTGATAGACATTCGTTACATCATCGCAATCCTCAAGCGCGTCAATCATGCGTATGACCTTCTGGGCTTGCTCTGGATCATCGATGAGATTTTGCGCTTTCCAAATCAGGTTGACTGACTTCGCTTCGCCGAACGTTTTCTCAAGCTCTGCCGCAACAGCGCCGAGATCATCGCGGGCCGACAAAATCGTGTGGACAGGCTCATAATCAGAAAAATTGTCCTCATTAGGCGGGTCAGTTTCAACATCATCAGCGCCTGCCATAATCGCGGCTTCCATCATGCCGTCTTCATCCGTCACGGCTAGCGGATAGGTAATTTCGCCAACTTGATCAAACCCGAAACTGACAGATCCCGTCTCACCAAGGTTGCCGCCGTTTTTAGAGAATGCCGTGCGCACTTCCATCGCCGCGCGGTTCGTATTATCCGTGCTAGTTTCAACAATAAAGCCGATGCCGACAGGGCCAAAACCCTCATAGCGCAGTTCAGTATAGTCTGCGCCGTCTTTGCTCCCGCCCTTATCAATCGCACGTTTAATGTTGTCCTTGGGCATGGACTGCCCTTTGGCATTGGCAATCGCAAGGCGCAGTCGTGGATTCATATCTGGGTCAGGGCCACCCATTTTAGACGCAATTGTGATGTCCTTAGACAGCTTAGAAAAGAGCTTTGAGCGAGCCTTATCCTGACGCCCCTTGCGGTGCTGGATATTGGCCCATTTTGAATGGCCTGCCATGAGAGTTCCTCTGGTGAATCTGATTTCCAGTGTTCTAGGGCGCTCTGGGAATTTTCGCAAGGCTTGCTGCGGCTCGACTAATCCCCAATTTTGGACTTATGTTTAGACGCTCGACCAGACACACGCTTACGCCACATCCGAAAGCTACTGGGCTGCATATGACCCCGCATGATTTTGATAACGTCGCCTTCAGATAAACCTGATTGGGTTTTGATATCGTCAAATGACGTATCGTCATCCCATGCCATAGCGACGATTTCAGATGTCGTCAAAGCGCCTTTGTCGGGACGAGGCGTGGCAGGAATAAAGTCGTCTGGAAACTTTCTATTGGCTTTGCTTTGCTCTTTCATAAAATATCCTTTGTAACAATACGCATAGCCGCCAAACAAGGTTCGGTTAGGGCTTGTGAGCGCGCCAAATCATTGCATAGTCAGCATAAAAGGAGACAGATATGAGCCAAGGATTATCGCTTTATAACGCTATGGGCGACCTAGATCGCGCGCTGGAAAATATGAATCATGTGCTTAAAAAGGGTGAGGCGAATGCGACTGAACGCGGCATTGACCCGTCCGTCTTTTTAAACGCCCGCCTTGCCCCTGATATGTTTAATCTTATCGGACAAGTACAGGTCGCAGCTTCAATCGCCAAAGCTTGCCCACACCGCATCGTTGGAACTGAGCCACCCGTTTATGAGAACACAGAGGAAAGTTTTGCAGATCTCTACGCCTTGATTGCCAAAGCGCGCGGCGAGCTTGCGAGTTTCACGCGCGGAGACATTGACGGTAAGGAGTTACGCGAATTTTCAGTTAAACTGGGTCCGACTGTGCGAGACTTTACGGCAATAGCCTATCTCGCAGGGTTCTCAATTCCCAACGTTCATTTCCATGCAACGACGGTATATAATATTTTGCGTCACAACGGTGTGCCGATTGGAAAACTCGACTTTTTCGGTGGCCCTAAGGCGTAAATTATTGAGACTGCGTCCACGTCACTTCGGCCCCGTGAAGGGGCACTGTCGCAATACTCATCTTGGCAGAGCCATCAATGACTTGTTTTGAATAAACCAGATAAATGATTGTATCATTTTCGCTATCATAGACGCGGCGCACGGCGAGTTTTTTAAACACAACGCTTTGGCGTTGCTTAAAGACAGTTTCGCCGCCCTTGCCACGCGCAATATTCCCGATTGTCACAGGCCCCGTTATACCGCAAGAAATCGAGCCATTAGACGGGTTTTCGAACCAATCCCCTTTGCGCATGCGGTCAATCACGCTGCGATCAAAATGCGCCATATGACAGGTAACCCCTTGAACTTTCTCATCCTCAAAGCTCTCGATTTTGATCTCGTTACCAGTCCAATCATTATTGATTTCGGCAATCTCGCCCTGCCCGCTACCGCCACAAGCAGAGAGTAAAAACGCTGATAAAACAGTAAGTAAAGCAAAATTCTTCATGAGTATTCTCTCTAAGATAGCAAGCTAAAGCGTAGGCCTAGCCTGTGATAAAACGCCGCCTACACGAATAGGTTCCGCGCGCACAGCTTTACCCGATGCGTTCGTTTCCACAAATATACCGCAAAGCGTGCCAGGGCCAGAAGCTGGCGTAAATCGGCCCGAGCGCATGCGTGTTGTAAAACGGTGAAGCGGCTCTTTTTTTTCCATGCCAATGACAGAATTATAATCACCACACATCCCAGCGTCTGTTTGGAACGCTGTGCCATGCGGCAGAATACGCGTATCAGCCATCGGCACGTGTTGATGGGTCCCGACGACGAGCGAGGCGCGCCCGTCACAAAACACGCCCATACCTTGTTTCTCGGATGTGGCTTCCGCGTGAATATCGACAATCACAGCATCAGCCACATCGCCGAGCGGCGCGTTATTTATTTCCCGGTCAACAGCCCCAAACGGGTCATCGAGCGCGTCCATAAAGACACGCCCAAGAACGTTTATAACAAGAAGATTAAAGCCGCCCACCTGATAAAGCCCTGCCCCACGCCCTGGCACTGTATGCGGAGGATAGTTACAGGGGCGCAGTAAGCGTGGCTCGTTCTCAATCACGCTAATGCCCTGCGGATTATCAAAACTATGATTGCCAAGCGTGAGGACGTCCACGCCCGCGTCAAAAAGCTGATCGGCGGTTGAGCGCGTGATCCCAAATCCGCCCGCCGCATTTTCGGCGTTCACAACAACGGCGTCGAGCTTCAAATCCGCCTTTAGGCGCGGCAAGTGATCTACCACCGCTAGCCGTCCTGCCTTGCCGACAACATCTCCGAAAAAAGCAAAGCGCATCAAAAATCCTTGAAATATTTCTCTGTCAAAATCCCGTCGAGCGGCAGGTCGTACTCGCCCGTCGGAAGATGCGCCGCTTCTTGCGCAGCAAAGGCGACGCCGCAAGCAAAAACATCATGCCGCGCCTTTAGCGCCGCCATTGTCCTGTCATAAAACCCGCCGCCATAGCCTAAACGTTCACCCGTCTGCCTAAACGCAAGCATCGGAACGAGTACGAGAGTCGGAAAAACCTCCGCTTTGTCAGGATAAGGCTCTCGCGTGCCGTAAGGCCCCGCTTTTAATCTATCCAACGGGCTCCAATCCCGAAATATGAGCGGTTTTCCTTTACGCGGCGTACAAGGAAGAGATAGCGAAAAAGCTTGCTCATTAAGCGCCTGCAATAAAGGACGCGTATCAAGTTCACCAGGCAAAGGCCAAATTCCACCGACGCCTTTGCCTCTAAATCGCGCAACGGGAAAATGCGAGATGATATCAATTGCAGCCGCGTCAGCCTGACCGCTATGCAAAAACTCTTGCCGTCGCGCTTTGGCCTGAATACGGGCGCGTGTTTTTTTGGTCGCGATGTCCATTGGTTGGGTTTAGGCGGGTTAGCCGACATTCACAAGACTAGGGGGCACTGCCAGTAAGAGAGGCTCGACCTAACATGTCTACGCGTTCTAATGAAAATCCCCTCGAAAGTGCCTACTCGCCTTCAGCCACGCCGCCCCTATGCGCGAAAAACCTGCCCCAAAACCTCAGAAGCGGGGCGATTTTTTTACACGCTGACACTTCATCATCGAGTAAACAAGCTCTTTTATTGAAATTGCACCTCCCGCGTCGCTGCGCGACATCGCCGTCACTTAAACGCGAAAAACCGCCCATTTTGGGGCGGTTTTTTTACGCG
>CALLME010000025.1 GCA_938007945.1 uncultured Caulobacterales bacterium | reverse complement strand
AGAAAGCAAACCGCTTTGTGCATGTCTTGCGACATACACTTAGTAAGGGTGAAAGGGTGCGGTAAGAGCGCACCGCTTGTGGAGTAATTCACAAGGCAGGGTAAACCCCATCCGGAGCAAGACCAAATAGGGGTGACATATGCGGCGTCCCCGCCGTGTCGCCCGGGTGTGTCGCATGAGGCTGTGAGTGATTGCAGTCCAAGATGAATGGTCGCCAAGCGCTTAAGGCGTAAACAGAACCCGGCTTATAGACCCTCTGGTTCATCATCGAAAAATCCGCTGAGCGCAGCGAGTGCAGTAGGATTTTCTCGATGCCTCTCGCTACTAGGTGCGATTGGGAGAATTTTGTTGATTTTAGGAAAATGCCGAGAGGCGATGTCTCAAGGGGCGATGTCTGTAGCGAGCAAACTAGGATTCTCTCGATGCCTCTAGCATCATTACGCGTCATTGCGTCATGCGCGCAGCGCATTCGCAATCCATATTCTAAACTGACGTCAAATGACTGAGCGTGTTGAAAGAACAGGACATGGATTCCGGGCGCTCTTCGAACGCGTCGGAATGACGTGTTCTGAGATGTTATAATTTTAGGCAAGGTCTCCCGCTAAAGGCAGGGATAATATTATACTAAATAGAATAAGCTCCCTCTCATCGTCATTGCGCCATGAGCGCAGCTCATTCGCAATCTATGTTCGGAACTTGACATCAAACGACTGAACTCATTGAAAGAGCAGAGCATGGATTCTGGGCGCCCCTTTGGGCCGCGTGGGAATGACGTAATATATATTGCAAAAAAGCCGCCAGTTATGACTGACGGCTAATTCACTTTATAACTTGTTATTGGTCTTAGCGGCGCGTTGTTCGCAGTGTGCCGTCTTGCCAGTAGGTGTTGCCTGTACTGGGGTCGGTGCTGTAATAGCGGCCTGCATATTGGTCGTAGCTTGCGCCATTACCCGCCGTGCTGTGCGAAGAGTAAGACGTTGAGCCAGAATGCCCAGAATATGTTTTAGTCGATGGCGAGCAAGGTGTGCATTGTTGGCCATACCCCGAAGATTGCCCATAGCTGCCGTGATGCGCATGGCTGTGGCCCGCGTGGCCGTGAGATTGATGGCCATGGGACTGATAACCTTGCGTCTGATAACCTTGGGATGGGTAGCTATGAGACCCATGTTGCGCATGCGGTCGATATTGGCCGCCCTGTCGGTTTTGATTCTCATAACCAGTGGCAATAATACCAGCAAGCGCGCCTGTAGCTGCGCCTATGGCGGCGCCTCTTTTTGCGTTCCCGCTGCCTGCATTATTGCCGATTATTGCGCCAAGAGCGGCCCCGCCAGCTGTACCATAAGCGGCATTTCTTTCGAGGGTGCCAGTCGTTGTACACGCAGCCAGAGTCATAGCGGCCGTTGAAGCTAGGATAAGATGTTTCATAGGTGTCACTTTCATTCCATTCACTTTAATTTGGCCATTATAGGCCATTTATAAGCAAACTTGTGACGAAATAGCAGTGAACGCGCAGTGAACGCGCTGCAACAACTGTAAAACCTCTGTTTAGCCTAACGCCGACGGCGCTTGTTTCGCTCAGCCTGTCGCGCTTTACCTGCATCACTCGTGCCTGGGGCGACGAGTGGGCCGAGCTTTGCCACGACCTCTTCCTGTGTTGGGCGCGGGCCTGCATTATACGCATCCATAGCCACGCGCATAGCGGCGATATGCTTGGGTGCAGTGCCGCAACATCCGCCAATAATGCGTACGCCTGCGTCGCCTGCAACTTTGACATAGTCTGCCATAAGCTCTGGTGTGCCTGTATAGACGGTCTCTTTGCCTTTGATGACGGGGATGCCGCAATTGGCTTTGCCGACGACGACGGCGTCTGGGTTTTCAGCTGTCATGGCGAGGGCGGAGACGGTCAGGTCTGACGCGCCAACACCGCAATTGGCACCATAAGCAAGCGGCGGGTGCGGAAGCATAGCGACGACAGACAGCATATTGCCCGGCGCGAGGCCCATCATTGTTTTACCTGCCGTGTCAAAGCTCGCCGTGAAGACATAGGGAAGGCCAACTTCCTCGGCAGCTTCGCAGGCGGCTTGGATTTCCTCTGGCGCGGACATAGTCTCAATCCACGCGACATCTGCGCCGCCGTCTTTCAGGCCCTGAATTTGCGTGACGAACTCAGCGCGCGCGCTATCCATCGTCATCATGCCCATAGGCTCAAAAAGTTCGCCTGTAGGCCCGACGGAGCCCGCGACGACGACAGGACGATCTGCGGCGGCGGCCACTTTACCCGCAATCTCTGCGCCGGCTTTGTTGATAGCATGCGTCTGGTCTTGTGCGTCATGCAGCTTAAGGCGAGGGGCATTCGCGCCGAATGTATTGGTCAAGATGATATCGCTGCCTGCATCCACAAACATTTGGTGAAGCGCTTCTGGTTTATGCGGCTGATCGAGGTTCCAGAGGTCAGGCGGAAAACCTGGCTCAAGGTCCATTTCCATGAAATTTGTGCCCGTTGCGCCGTCCGCGAGGAGGAGGTGCTTTTGCTCGAGAAGCTCTTGTAATGAAATGCGCATAAAGAAACCTTTATATGTGTTTGGGCGCGCATAGCGTAAACTGCAAGCGATGTCAGTTAAAAAGTGACTTAAAAACACAGTTGTCTTGACTTAAATAAGAGAACGCTTATCCCCGCTTTGAATTGATTATACGTTGTGGAGCTTTTCATGCACGCCTACCGTACCCATACTTGCGCAGAGCTGCGCGCCGCCAATGTTGGCGAAACCGTTCGCCTCTCAGGCTGGGTTCACCGCAAGCGCGAACACGCCAATGCGTTGTTTATTGATTTGCGTGACCATTACGGCATCACGCAGGTCGTCGTTTACCCAAATGCGGCGTTTTATGAAGAGGCGAAGCGCTGCTCATCTGAGTCTGTGATTACGGTCACAGGTGAGTTGCTTGCGCGTGAAGCGGAGGCCGTGAACGCAGAAATTCCAACAGGCGAAGTTGAGCTTCGCGCGGATACGTTTATCATTGAAAGCGCTGCTGACCCGCTGCCGCTACCTGTGTTTGGTGAGCAGGATTATCCAGAAGATATTCGCCTCAAGCACCGTTATTTGGATTTGCGCCGTGAGAAACTGCACAGAAATATCCTCATGCGAGGGCAGGTGATTAACTCGCTGCGCCGCCGGATGATTGACCAAGGTTTCACTGAATTTCAAACCCCCATTTTGACGGCGAGCTCGCCAGAGGGCGCGCGTGACTTCCTTGTGCCGTCACGCCTCAACCCAGGTAAGTTTTATGCGCTGCCGCAAGCGCCGCAGCAATTTAAGCAGCTTTTGATGGTGGCGGGTTTTGATCGCTACTTCCAAATCGCACCGTGTTTCCGTGATGAAGACGCGCGTGCCGACCGTAGTCCAGGCGAGTTTTATCAACTCGATATCGAAATGAGCTTTGTCACTCAAGAAGACGTTTTCCAAGCGATTGAGCCTGTCATGGCCGGCGTGTTTGAAGAGTTTGCAGATGGCCGCGAAGTTAAAACGCCTTTCCCACGTATTCCGTATAAAGAGTCGATGGAGCGTTACGGCAATGACAAGCCTGATTTGCGTATCCCGTTTGAGCTGACCGATGTGTCAGAGTTCTTTACCGATGAGAGCAAAACAGGCTTTGGTATTTTTGCTAAAATTATTAAAGGCGGCGGCAAGGTCATCGCTATTCCTGCGCCGCAAGCTGCGGCGAACCAGTCGCGTAAGTTCTTTGATAATATGGACAAATGGGCCAAGAAAGAAATGCAAATGCCGGGCCTTGGCTATGCGCGTTTGACGCTCGATGATGACGGCAATGTCAAATCTCAAGACCCAGTTCTCAAAGGCTTCTCGACGGAATTCCTTGGTGAGCTTCTCGCGAAAATGGGCCTTGGTGCAGGTGACGGTATTTTCTTCTCAGCGGGCAAAAAAGCGGCTGCGTATAAACTTGCGGGTGCAGCGCGCAATAAGGTCGCCAAAGATCTCGACCTAATCCCTGAAGGCGTATTTAAATTCGCGTGGATTGTCGACTACCCGATGTATGAATGGGATGAAGACAATAAGACGATTGATTTCTCTCACAACCCATTCTCTATGCCGCAAGCGCCAGAGAGCAAAACGGCGATGCAGGTCTTGGAAGAGGCGGATACGGACGAGAAGAAACTCGAAATCCTCGCCTATCAGTATGACATTGTGTGTAACGGCGTCGAGCTCTCGTCTGGTGCGATAAGAAACCACAAAGCTGACGTGATGT
>CALLME010000024.1 GCA_938007945.1 uncultured Caulobacterales bacterium | reverse complement strand
CAGGATTTCCACCGCGCCCTTGGCCCCCATCACGGCGATTTGCGCGGTGGGCCAAGCATAGTTGATATCGCCGCGCAGATGTTTGGGCGCCATCACGCAATAAGCGCCGCCATAAGCTTTGCGCGTAATTACGGTCACTTTGGGCACAGTCGCCTCGCCATAAGCATAGAGCAGTTTTGCGCCGTGTTTTATCACGCCGCCATATTCTTGGTCAGTGCCCGGGAGGAAGCCTGGCACATCGACGAGCGTAAGAATTGGAATATCAAAGCAGTCACAAAAGCGCACATGGCGCGCCGCTTTGCGGGACGCGTCACTATCAAGACATCCCGCCAGCACCATTGGTTGGTTGGCAATCACGCCGACGGTTTGCCCTTCGAGGCGGATAAAGCCGCAAAGAATGTTCTTGGCAAAGTCGCGCTGAATTTCGAAAAAGTCGCCCTCATCTGCGATTTTCTCGACCAGCTCTTTCATATCGTAAGGGATATTCGGGTTCTCTGGCACGAGCGTATCAAGACTTGTGTCAATGCGGTCATGACGATCAAAGAAGGGCCGCGTCGGCGAGCCTGCACGGTTATTGAGCGGCAGGAAGTCAAACAAGCGGCGGATTTCTGCGAGCGCTTCCATATCATTATCAAACGCCCCGTCCGCGACCGAGGATTTGGTTGTGTGGGTTTTCGCGCCGCCAAGCTCTTCGGCGGTCACGATTTCATTGGTCACAGTCTTAAGCACATCTGGCCCCGTTAAGAACATATAGCTGCTATCGCGCACCATGAAGATAAAGTCGGTGAGCGCAGGCGAGTAAACCGCCCCGCCCGCAGACGGGCCCATAATGACGCTGATTTGCGGTACAACACCTGACGCTAAGATATTGTTTTGAAACACATCTGTATAGCCTGCCAGCGCCGCCACGCCCTCTTGAATACGCGCGCCGCCCGAGTCGTTCAGGCCAATAATCGGCGCGCCGTGCTTCATCGCCATGTCTTGGATTTTGCAGATTTTCTGCGCGTGGGTTTCGGACAATGAACCGCCGAGAACCGTGAAGTCTTGGGCAAAGACGAATGTTTTGCGCCCGTTAATAGTCCCCCATCCTGTGACAACACCGTCACCTGGATAGTGCTGTTTTTCCATACCGAAGTCCGTGCTGCGGTGTTTCACGAACATATCAAACTCTTCAAAGCTGTTCGGATCAAGCAGGAGTTCCAGCCGTTCGCGTGCCGTCAGCTTACCTTTGGCATGCTGCTTGTCGATACGCCCTTGACCACCGCCCGCGCGGGCCTCTGTACGTTTTTCTTGTAACTGCTGTAGGATATCGCTCATTGCTGCCCTGTCCTTATTTCACCCATTTGCTATCTCGCAAAGTCATCAATAGTAGTAAGACCCGTCCCCCGATTTGCAAGCCGCTTCCTATCTTATATGTGATTTTAGAGATCAGGCAGTGTGCCGTTTATCAAACGCATAATAGCTGAGAAATCTAATCCGTCCTGCCCAAGCGCCTCCATTTCTGCATAGAGCGCTTCCGACCTGTTGGCGAGCGGTGTCTGCGCCTCCGCCGCAATGGCGGCATCTTTGGCGAGGCGTAAATCTTTAAGCATCATCGCCGCAGCAAAGCCTGCTTTATAATCGTTATTGGCGGGCGAACTCGGTACAGGACCGGGCGCAGGGCAATAGCTTGTCATAGACCAATTTTGCCCAGAGGCGGTGGAGCTTATATCGTAAAACGTTTGCGCATCGAGGCCGAGTTTTTCTGCCAGATTGAAGGCCTCGCACGTCCCAATCATATGAATGGCGAGCAGCATATTATTGGCGATCTTTGCGACTTGGCCATTGCCGGCATCGCCTGCGTGAAAAATATTCTTTCCCATGATGTCGAGGACAGATTTCGCGCGCTCGTAAGCCGCCTCTGTACCGCCACACATAAAGGTCAGCGTGCCCGCCGCTGCGCCTGCCGTGCCGCCCGACACAGGGGCGTCAATCATGGCAAAGCCTTTCGCTTCTGCTTCTGAGATAACCTCGCGCGCCGTGGCCACGTCGATGGTCGAGCAATCGATGAAAAGTGTGCCAGCTTTTGCATAAGAGAATACGCCGTCTTCCCCCGCATAGACCAGCTTCACATGTTGGCCCGCGGGCAACATCGTCACGACGACATCGGCAGGCGCAACGGCGTCTTTGGCGTTCTTCGCAGCTACGCATCCCGCCGCCACGGCTTTGTGCACCGCCTCCTGAGAGATGTCGAGCGCGCGGACTTCATGTCCTGCCTTGGCTAGATTGCTGGCCATGCCGAGCCCCATATTGCCAAGGCCGATGAAAGCTATTGTGGGCATAAAAAACTCCGTGTTATGCGTCGGGCTTTGTGTGTAGATGCTATGTCGTTTCTACGTACAACGCCCGACGTCCTACGCACTCAATCAAGAAATTGCTGACGCGGACTGGCTGTCTTTTTAAACAACCGTTCAATCTGCGCGTCGCTCACATCGTCCAGACTATCATGCGACCATTTCGGATTGCGATCTTTGTCAATAAGCTGCGCACGTATGCCTTCGTAGAAATCCTGCGTTTTTAGAAAGTTAAGCGAGATATCGAGTTCTTGCATCATGGCGGCTTTAAAATCGAGCTCTAGACCGCGCTTTATCGCCTCGAATGTGACCGACAGCGCAAGCGGGCTTTTGCGACGTAAAGAGACCGCCTGCTTGGCCGCCCATTCTCCGCTCATGCCGTCAAGCGCGCGCAGGATAGACGGCACGTCTTTTTCGTTAAACGCCGTCAAAGCCGCAGGTAAATCGGCATCCATCGGGCCGGGTTCATTGAATTTTGTCATGACGGCTTGCACTGCCGCGTCTGAACCGTCGAGCTTTGCCTCACTAAGGGCCGCTGTAAATGCGGCGTGTTTGTTCGACGGAATAAAGCCATTCGCGACACCTATATCGAGCGATTGCGCCGCGTTGAGGCGCGCGCCTGTCAGGCCAAGCCACTGTCCTATATCCATACCAAGGCGCGGCAGGAAATACGTCCCGCCAACATCTGGGAAATAACCGATACCTGTTTCTGGCATCGCAAAAACTGTGTCATCGCCTGCAATACGGTAGCGGCCATGCACGGATATCCCGACGCCGCCGCCCATGACAAAACCATCGATTAGCGTGATATAAGGCTTAGAATAACGGTGAATGAGTTCGTTGAGCGCATATTCATCGCGCCAAAAGCGCTCCGCGCGGTCATCGCCCGCCTTGCCACTATCGTGAAGCAAGATAACGTCGCCGCCTGCGCAAAAGGCGCGATCCCCTGCCCCGTCAATCAGGATTGCACCGATATAATCATCCTGCTCCCAAGCGAGTAAAAGCCGCGTCATCTCGTCGACCATATCTTGGGTTAGCGCATTCAGCGCCTTCGGACGGTTGAGCGTGATATGGCCAAGATTGCCGCTTACGCGAGAGATGATTTGGTTGGTCATAATGCTATCCACTATAGTCATATTTTAAAAAATAACGGCAAGCGCTTTCGCCTTTTTTGCGGCTTAATGCACGCGGGAGTTTGTCTTTCACAAAGTCATAACATTGTGCTGGTGTAGGGGTCGCACCCAAAGCCTCGGCTATCGCCCTCTCACGGGTTTTTGCAATTGCCTGACAACGATCCGTCGCAACAGGTTCGCGTTTATCAAGTGTCACAATCCGACGAAATTTGCGGGTTAGTTGATAATCACAATTCCCAAAGTCAAGTTGGACATAGGTCTTAGCTGTATCCTCACCAAGAAAAACTGACGCTACATTTTCGCGTGCGGCCTCTTTGGAGGACTCAGAAAACGCATTAATACTAATTGAGGCCATCGCCAAGGCGGCAACTCCTGCCAGAATACGTTTTTGTCGCGAGCTTATCATTGCCGCAACAAACTACGGCTAACGATGACGCGCATAATCTGGTTTGTGCCTTCAAGGATTTGGTGGACGCGGAGGTCTCGCACGATTTGCTCAATAGGGTAGTCTTTGAGGTATCCATAACCGCCGTGAAGCTGTAGCGCATCATTGGCGATTTTGCTGCACATGTCTGTGGCAAAGCGTTTGGCCATAGCGCACGCCGCGCCTGCACTCGGCAATTTGTGATCCACCATATAAGCGGCGCGGTAGAGCATAAGACGCGAGGCCTCTAACTCTGTCGCCATATCAGCGAGCATGAATTGCGTGTTCTGAAAATCTGAAATGGATTTGCCGAATTGTTTGCGTTCTTTCGTATATTGCAGTGAGGCGTCCAGCGCTTTTTGCGCGCCGCCAAGACTGCATGCGCCGATATTCACGCGCCCGCCATCAAGTCCACTCATGGCAAATTTAAAGCCGTCGCCTTCTGCACCGACGCGGTTCTCAACAGGGATACGGCAGTCCTCGAAAACCACT